>CAZTAB010000258.1:0-9518 GCA_964611475.1 uncultured Verrucomicrobiota bacterium
GAATTGGATTGGGATTAGGATACGCAGTCTGGAAACTTGTGTCTCGAAGGAGGAAATCGAAATGGAAATCGTAGGCCATCTCCTGACCCTTGCCATGCTGATCCTGCTACAGGCGGTGCTGGGGTTCGACAATCTGCTTTACATCTCCCTGGAATCCAAGCGTGCCCCCGCTGACAAGCAGGCGATGGTTCGGCGGGTCGGCATCGCGCTGGCAGTGGTGTTGCGGATTTTGTTGCTCTTTGTCCTGCTCAACGTCATCCAATATTTTCAGAATCCGTTCTGGACGGTGGAAAATTCCAGCATCGTTCAATTCCGTTTCAGCGTGCACAGCGTCATCGTTCTCTTCGGCGGCGCCTTCATCATCTACACCGCCACCAAGGAAATCATCCACATGCTGTCGCTGGAGAAAGATGGTCATGCGGAAGCCGACAGGAAATCGGTGGGGGCGATTATCTTCTGGATCGTGGCCATGAACCTGGTGTTTTCCTTCGACTCGATCCTTAGCGCCATTGCATTGACCGACGTGTTCTGGGTCATGGCAACCTCAATCCTCGCCGGTGGCGCGCTCATGATCTGGCTAGCGGACAGGGTGGCTGCATTTCTCCAGAAGAACCGAATGTACGAAGTGTTGGGACTGTTCATTCTCTTTGTGGTGGGCATCATGCTCATCACCGAGGGGGGCCACCTGGCTCACCTTGAGCTACTCGGGCATAAAATCACCCCCATGACGAAAGCGACCTTCTACTTCGTGATCGGCGTGCTGGTCCTCACAGACATCGTACAGTCCCGGTACCAGAAAAAACTCATGCGGGGCAAGGCGGCAGGGAGCGCAGCTTGACAGGATCCGCGGGCAGACTACTCTATTGGGAATTCTTCACTGCGGGGCGATTAGCTCAGTTGGCTAGAGCGCTACCTTCACACGGTAGAAGTCACAGGTTCAAGTCCTGTATCGCCCACCAGCCTTCGCTACGCTTCGAAACGACCAATACAGGCTGGAGAATCGGGGGCATTCTGAATGCGGGGCATCAGCAATGGAGGGACGTCAAGCCTGCAGCTTTCGATCCCGCACTGCCAAAACAACCGGTCCTCCAGGCATCTCACCTGTAATTCACCGACGACATCCGCCCCTCTGCCGGGTCCGGGCTCAAACGGAATGCAACAAACCTCGCGGTCCAGACTCCGCCCTACAGAACCTTCTGCAGGGCCGCCTCAAACGTCTCCACCGTCCGGTCCACGTTCTGCAGCTTGTCCAGCCCGAAAAGGCCAACGCGAAAGGTCTGAAAGTCATCCGGTTCGTCGCATTGAAGCGGGACCCCCGCGGCAATCTGCAGACCCGTCTCCGCGAATTTCCGCCCCGTCTTCACATCAGGGTCGTCGGTATAACTCACGACAACACCCGGTGCCTGGAAACCATCCGCCGCCACGCTCTTGATCCCGTGATCGGCCAGGACCTTTCGGATCCTGTCCCCCAGCTGCTGCTGCGCGTCTCGCAGCGTTTCAAAGCCGATGGCTTCCGTTTCCTTCATCACGTCGCGAAACCGCCGTAGCGGATCGGTCGGCATCGTGGCGTGGTAGGCATGGCCGCCGCCCTCGTAAGCCTGCATGATCTCGAGCCACTTCCCCAGGTCACAGGCAAAGCTAGTGCTCCGCGTGGACCGGAGAACTTCGAGGCCCCGGTCATTCAGCAGGACCAGCCCGCAGCAGGGGGAACCGCTCCACCCCTTTTGCGGAGCACTGACCAAAACATCCACGCCGGACTTCTTCATGTCCACCCACATCGCGCCGGAGGCAATGCAGTCGAGCACAAACAGGCCGCCCACCGCACGCGTCGCGTCTCCAACCGCTTGGACATACTCGTCGGGCAAAATCATACCAGACGAGGTTTCCACATGAGGCGCGAACACCACGTCCGGCTTTTCCTCTTCGATCGTGGAAACGACGTCCCCGATCGACGCCGGCGCAAATGCCGCCCGCGACCCTTTCTCCACCGGGCACGCTTTCAGAACCGTCGAAGACGCGGGCATATCGCCCATCTCAAAGATCTGGGTCCAGCGATAGCTGAACCAGCCGTTGCGGATAACGAGGCACTTCTTCTCGGTGGCAAACTGCCGGGCCACCGCCTCCATGCCGAAGGTTCCGCTTCCCGGCACAATCACGACCGCCTCCGCGTTGTACACCTTCTTCAGAGTGGAAGAGAGATCATTGATCACGCCCTGAAAGGACTGTGACATGTGGTTCAGGGAGCGGTCCGTGTACACCACCGAGTACTCGAGCAATCCATCCGGATCAACATCTGGTAGTAAGCCTGGCATTCATTCCTCCTGGTACAAGTGACAGCGGACAATCCTATTTCGATTTCAAAATCAAAACAAGCGAACTCCCGACCCGGAATGGGGCCACAAAAAACCAGGAAGCTGGTCCTCCGTCACCCCGCGTGTTTCCCCCCAGCTACAGGAAGCGGACGCAAACGGGACGAGAGACGGTCGCCTCGGTTCCCGTGGGGGTCAATTTTCCGCTGTCCAGATCGATGCGCATGACAACCAGATTGTCGGAGTCCTGGTTGGCCACGACCAGAAACATCCCCGCGGGATCGATACAGAAGTTCCGGGGATGCCCCCCCCCGCTGGCGGTGTGATCCACGGACGTGAGCAACCCATCCGCGGGATCAATCTCGAATACCGCGATGCTGTCATGCCCACGATTGGAGCCGTACAGGAATCGGCCCCCGGGATGGACCCGGACCTCGGCCGTCGTGCTCTCCCCCTCCCAGCCGGCCGGCAACGTTGTCACGCCCTGGATCCGCTTCATGTTTCCCGACGTTTCGTCGTAATCGAGCACGTCCACAGTGTTTGCGAGTTCATTGATCAGGTAGACCCGCATTCCGTTCCCGGCCCGATGAAACGCGAAATGCCTCGGCCCGGAGCCGGGATCAGTGCTGAAATACGGGGTCGCCGCAGGCGCAAGGCCTGCCGCATCGTCCACACGATATACGTAGAGCCGATCGGCGCCGAGGTCAGCCGCCAGGGCAAATGTTCCGGATGGATCCGACTGCATGGAGTGCGGATGCGGCGCTTCCTGTCGATCGGGATTCACGCTGTTGCCCTCGTGCAGGATGGACGCTGTGCGACCTCGAAGGGATCCGTCCTCCTCCAGGCGCAGGGCCGCGATGGTGCCCCCACTGTAGTTCGTGGCGAAAACGGCACGGCCCGCGGGATGCACGGAAACATGGCACGGTCCGGGGGAGCCGGTGGATTCGCTGTTCAGGCGAACCAGGCCCCCCGACCCGCCCTCGATGCGAAACGCCGTTACGAATCCGCCCGTCCGTTTCCCGTGTTCCCGCGCTTCCGATATCGCATACAAAAATTCTCGGGACGGATGTAATTCAAGGAACGACGGGTTTGGCAGCTCGGCGGCAAGCCGCGGCACGCCGAATGATCCCGATTCCTGATCATATGACATCACATAGATTCCGTCACTGTCCTGGTCGGTGTACGTGCCAACGTAGCAATGCATTTTCTGGCCTTCCTTTCCCGCATGATAAATGCTGCAGCAGACTGGGTACCCTTTTCGTGGTTGCATTGCAATGAGGCCCGAGCAGATTGGCTGTTTTCACAGGCGTGTCGTCCGCTCAATCGGCGATGCTAAAACAACCCGGATCGGTCCCAGCCCCGGCAGACCTGACCCTGGAATATTCGCCGGACCCAGAGGTCGCAGGACGGGGTGCGTACCCGGCCCAGGCCCTGGAAAGGTGGAATATCCAGTTTCAAATGTCGAAGGATGCCCCCGCCGTTGTTGCACATGCGCTTATCGCAAATCCCCACGCAAAATTCGTGACCATCCGGTCGTTTCGCGGTTAAATAAGTCCAGCCAACGGAGGATTCAAGCACCATGAAGAACCTGAATTTTGGAATTGTCGGCTACGGCTGGGTCGCCGGCGCGCATATTGCAAGTTTCGAGGCACTCGAGGGATGTGAGGTGACCGCAATCTGCTCCCGCCGCAGGATTCCCGAGGAGGAATTCGTCGGCGCCCACGGAAAGTCGTTCACGTTGTACAATGACTACGCGGCGATGCTGGCCGATGACAGCGTGGACGTAATCAGTATCTGCACTCCCCATCCCTTTCATGTCGAGCAAGTGGAGCAGGCCTGCGCCGCAGGAAAGCACGTCATCATCGAAAAACCGATGTCCCTTGACTGGGAGGGATGCCTGCGTATCCGAAACGCGGTGGACAAGGCCGGCGTAAAAGCCATGGTGTGCTTCGAGGTCCGGGCCATCAGCGCCATGCTCACCTACAAGCAACTGCTGGCGGGAGATCTCATCGGCCATGTCCATTATGCCGAGATTGACTACTACCACGGAATCGGGCCCTGGTACGGCCAGTACGAGTGGAACGTGAAAAAAGAGATGGGCGGCAGCAGCCTGCTCACCGCGGGCTGCCATGCAATGGATGCCCTCCTCTGGCTCACCGGCGACCGGCCGATCGAGGTGACAAGCTATTCAACGACCAGCCGGAAAGACATATTCCAGAAATACGAGTACCCCACCACCTCCACAACAATCCTCAAGCTGGAGAGTGGAGCGATCGGGAAAGTCGCGAGCGTGACGGACTGTATTCAGCCCTACCTGTTCAATGTGCACCTTGTCGGCACGAATGGAAGCATCTGGAACGACAAATTCCACACCGATCAACTCGGCGGGCTGGAAAAAACCGCATGGAGCGAACTCAGTGTTCAGCTCGCCGATTCGGGGGACGTGGGCCACCATCCCTACGTACCGGTGTTCCAGGATTTCGTCGACGCGGTTCGCGAGGACCGCGAGCCGAAACTCTCGCTCGAAAGCGCGATCCTTACCCACCAGGTGTGCCTGGCCGCAGACCTTTCAGCGAAAAGGGGCTCTCCGGTTCAACTGAGCGAATTGAAAGGGTGATTCCCGGAACGTAGGGCAACGGAAAAGAGCCCAATGGCTGTTGCCTTCGTCTATTCCGATTCCCCCTCCTCTGAATCCGATCCAAGCACCGAGTCGAGCGCATCGAACGGGTTTACCAGGCCTGGACGGCCATCGTCCATTCCACCACCCAAAGAGAGTCCGTAACCCTTCATCTTCTTCTTTTCGTGCTCGTGGTCGTGGCAGTACACGCACAAAAGCTCCCAGTTGCTGCCATCCGGTGGGTTGTTGGCGTGATCATGATCCTTGTGGTGCACAGTCAGTTCCTTGAGGCGCCTGCCTTCGAATTCGCGGCCGCAATTGGCGCAGACGTGGGGAAACAGCTTCAAGGCGCGGTCCCGGTAACCGCCCTCGCGCTCCCGGCGCTCGCGGATGATCCCGGCACGACGACGCGCCTGAACCTCCGGATCCAATTTTTTCCTGCCCGGCGTCACAGGCCAACGGTACCGAATTTGGGATTCAAAGACCACCGGGAAGGCTGGAATTCCCTGCCCGAACAACACAACGAACCGGGACACGGCACCGACAGAGAGTCGTTGCCATCGTTTGCGGGCTCCGTGTCTCCAGGGTAAAAAATATGCGCCAATTGACAAGAATCTGTAATAATTAGATGACATCAGGCTGGCCATTTTGGCTCGAAAAATGCAGATTTCCAGTACATGGAAGATCGATTCACAGGAAAAACAGCCGTCGTAACCGGTGCCAGCAGCGGCATGGGCCGAGCCATTGCCCTCGCGCTGGGTGGGGAAGGCGCACATGTGGCGGTCGGTTTTCATAGCGGCGAGGACCGAGCCCTGACGGTGGTAAAAGAGATTAAAAGCGCCGGAGGCAAGGCATTTCCCTGGCGTGTGGATCTGCGGGAAAGCGATACCCTTGCCCCGCGGCTACGTGACGCCGTGGAGTTACTCGGCGGGCGGCTCGATGTGCTCGTAATCAACGGGGGGCGATGGATGAATCCCACGCCGCTGCACGAATGCGCTCCCGAAACGTGGGAAGATGTCATCCGCGTCAATCTCATCAGCGCGTTCCACATCTGCGGAACGGCCGGCGCCATCATGATCGGTCAGAAAGCCGGTGCCATCGTGAACATCAGTTCAGTGGTGGGGCGCACTGGCGGCGCGACCGGGACAATACCCTACGCTGCGTCCAAAGGCGGAATCAATGCGCTCACCCGGGGCCTGGCACGGGAACTAGCGGCCTACGGCGGGCGTGTGAACGGCGTTTCGCCGGGCGCGACCGACACGCCCATGCTGAACGAGTTCTGCAGCAAGGAACGGCTCGACGCCGCCATGAAAACCATTCCGCTTCAGCGGTTGGGTCGTCCCGATGACATCGTAGCCGCCACGCTGCTCCTGGCCTCCGAGGAGTCAAGCTATATGACCGGCGAGATCATCGAGGTCAATGGCGGCGCGCTGATGGACTGACGGGGACCGGCATTGAAAATGTGAAAAATAAAAATGGGGAACGCCACGCCATGAAAATCCTCCGCCCGCACCATACAAATTACTGCGTCAGCAACATCGACGAAAGCATCAAGTTTTACCGGGATGGACTCGGTTTCGAACTGGTACAGGATGCAGTGCGCGAGAACATTGAGTCGTACGACGTGATCTTCAATCATCCGGGGATGAAGCTTCGCGTAGCTCTTTTTCAATTGCCCAACCTCGAGATGTTTCTGGAGTTGTTCGAGATGATCAACCCGAGGCGGGAGGAACGGGAGCAGCATTTTCGATTCGTGGGATCGCCTCACGTCGCGTACCAGGTGGAGGACATCGACGCCCTGCATGAGCACATGACCGGCTTGGGGTACAAATTTCTGAACCCGCCGGTGAAAGTGATCCGGGACGGAATCACCATTGCGCGGGGAGCCTATCTGCTGGATCCCGACGGGATCATCGTCGAACTCTTCGAGCTGGCCCCGGAAGATCAAATGGTGATGCCCGGGAAATCATAACAGAAACCGAGGTTTCCGACCCTTGCCGCGAACTTTGTGGCAAAGATTCGAGACAAGGAAAACGGTTATGGATTGCCACCATTCTGGTGGCGGACCGACCAACCCGCGGACAGCACGGTAAAAAATCAGCGGGTCTTGCGCCGCGATTGTTTCTTGGCTGCTTGCTTCCTTCGCACAGTCTTTTTCGCAGGCTGCGGCTTCGCGGGTTCCCCGCGGGCGACCTGCTTCTTCCTCTCGGATGTCGCGGGGGCCCACTGGGTGACGTCGAAGATACGGGAGTAGTTCTGCCCCGACATCTGCCCCCCATCGGCGACAAGATACTGGCCGGTGACAAAGCCGGACTCCTCGGAGGCGAGAAAGTAGATAACGTTGGCAATCTCCTCCGCCCGCCCGAATCGATTCAGGGGGATCAGTCTAAGGTAGTTCTTCACGAACTGGGGATCGGCAATCTCCGCCTTGTTCGCGGGTGTGTCAATCACGCCGGGGCAAACCGCGTTGGCGCGGATACCATGCGGACCCAGTTCCACCGCGAGGGTCCGGGTGAAGGCTAGCAGTGCCGCCTTGGACGCGTCGTAGGTGGATGCGTTCGGACTGCTGGACAGCGCATTCCGTGACGACGTGTTCACGATCGCCGAACCCTTGATTCGCTGCATTCCGGGTACAAACGCACGCACCAGCGCCGCGGCCGAGACGAGGTTCACATTCAACGTCTTCTGCCAGTATTCGTCGGGCGTCTCCTCAATCGGCACGTAGTACCAGATGCCCGCATTGTTCACCAGGGACTTTACATGACCGAGCTCGTCAAGAATTCGCCTTGCCGTTTTTCCCGTGGCGCCCACGTCGGCGAGGTCACATGGAAACGGGTGAACGCGTCCCGCCCACTTGTGGCGTCGAAACCGACTCAGCCCCTTTTCGGACCGGTCAATGGCCGCAACGCGGTACCCCGCTTCTGCAAACCTTTTTGTGACCGCAAACCCGATCCCGCTTGCCGCGCCGGTTACAACGGCCAGGGACCCCTTTGATTTCGCACTCGCCATTTCCTCCCCCTATCTCCGGTTTTCATTTCTCATGATCCGCTCGTCCACATCGACGGGTCCACGGACGGCCCGCCCACGCTGAAAACGACCGTCTTGAGGTCCGACATGAACTCGAGCGTATGCCGCCCCCCAATCCGACCCATCCCACTCTGGTTGGATGCCATCCCGCCAAAGGGCAAATGATGCTCCCAGAAGTGGGTCCAGTCGTTTACGACCGTGATGCCGGTATTCAACGCCTCCGCCCAGTTCCAGGCCCGGTCGACATCCTGCGTGAACACCGAGGAGACGAGGCCGAGGTCGCACGCGTTGATGCAATCCCACGCCTCCTGCTCAGTCTTGAACGACTTGATCGGGGCGATGGGGCCAAACGTCTCTTCCCGATTCACGAGCGAATCGTTGGCAAAATCGACCAGAACGGTGGGTTCATAGAAAAAGCCAGGGGAGTCGGGCCGCTTGCCGCCGGCAACCACCGTGGCCCCGCGCTGCACCGCGTCCTCCAGGTGGGCCGTCATCTTTTCCACCACGCCCATGTTGTTCTGTGGGCCCATGTTCACGGCTTCGCTCCACGGGTCGCCGGGTACCCAGTTCTTGCTCTCCTCGACCATGGCATCGACAAAATCCTTCTTGATTTCATCGGCGACCAGTATCCGCTCAGCGCAGGAACACACCTGGCCCGCCCCGTAGTAGCAGGCGAACGCAATGCTGGTCGCGATGTGCGCGGGATCGGCGTCCGGCAAAATGACAATCGGCCCGTTCCCCCCGAGTTCAAACAGTCGCGGCTTGAGGCCGGCCCGCTGAGTGATGATGTTCGCAGTGGCGGGACTCCCCGTCATGCCAACGGCATGGGTGCCGGGGTTCACCACCAGCTCATCCCCGACTTCCGCCCCGGGACCGGTGATCAGGTTGATGACCCCTTTGGGGACGCCCGCGTCGTGAATACATTCCATCAGCTTGATCGCGGTGGCCGCGGCCGTAGGCGCGGGGGTCCAGCAAACAGCGTTACCCATCACGATGGCGTATGGAAGGTATTCGCCCGGAATTGCAGCGGGGAAATTCCATGGTGTAATGGTGGTAACCACGCCCCGTGGCCGCCAAAAGGTGAGCACCCGCTTGGTCGCATCCTGGCACGGCTTGGTGTGCGCTTCAAAAAATTTGGCCTGCTCGGCGGCAATTCGCCATGGCCGGGATGTCTCCCCGGCCTCGTCAGCGGCTTCGCCGTGACGCGGCTTGCCGAGTTCCGTGCACAGGATGTCCCCGATTTCCTCTTTCCGTTCATCAATGAGATCGGCCACCTTGTGGCAAATGTCCGAACGGTCCCACAGCGGAACCTTCTTCCACTCTGCCAGCGCTGCGTTGGCAGCCTCCACGGCCCGCCTCGCGTCGTCCCGGCTCCCCTTTGGAATCTGGCCAAACGCTTCACCCAGTGCGGGATTGATTGCATCGTAGGTCTCGCCACTGGCGCTCCCGGTCCACTCTCCGTCGATATACATTCGGTAGCTCACTTCAACTCTCCATCGTTGGTTACCTGCTCATCATCCAGGGAAGTGAACAGGCGACGGGTGGAGGGGAGCAAGCCTTATATT
>CAZTAB010000259.1:0-7439 GCA_964611475.1 uncultured Verrucomicrobiota bacterium
TTTTTCCCGTACGGTACTCAGTACCATCGCGCGCCCACGCCGCTGCCGGAGGAGTGGGAGGAAGATCTCGCCGAAATCAAGCGCGTGGGCTACACGCATGTGCAGTTCCGTCCACAGTGGCGTCAGCACGAGCGAATCCGGGAAGACTGCGCCTGGGACGAGCTGGATCGGTTGTTCGAGCTGGCGCAGAAGAACAAGCTGCGCGTGGTACTCAAGCCAATGCTGGAAACCGCCCCGGACTGGGTCTATGATGAGCTTGATGGAGCGCGGATCGGGTTTCACGGCATCCCGCTCTCTCCGCACGCCAACGCCGCTTATTATGTCGGCGGCTGGTTCCCCTGCTTTGACAACCCACAGGTTGTGGAAGCGGCGAGCCGCTTTGTTCGTGAACTCGTCGGGCGCTACCGTGCCCATCCGGCCCTCTGGTTCTGCGACGCCTGGAATGAGCCACGTAGTCGGCCGATGGGGCAGTGCCATTGCCTGCATTCGCAGGACTCCTACCGCCGCTGGCTTATGGACCGGTACGGAACCATCGAGGCGATGAATCGCCATCTTGGCAAGGCATGGACTTCGTTCGAGTCGCTCAAAGCGCCCAACGAGTCGAACGACTACACGGAGATGCATCTTTGGCGCACGTGGGCGGGGTTCGCCGTTTCCGAACAGGTGAGGTTTGTCTGCGAGGCGATTCGAAGCGCGGATCAAGAGGCGTTTGTCCTGGTCCACGTTGGGGCCTGCACCGTGCTGCAGGACCCGCTCTGCGACACCAGCGACGATTTGCTCAATTCTCGGCACTCGGACCGGTATGGCTGCTCCGTTCCGATTGACCATCACCCGCGCCTCCCGCTTGACTCCGGTCTGCTTGAGTTCGGGCTCGACTGGGTACGGCATGTGGATGAGCGTTATTGGGCACACGAGTTCTACACGAACACCTCCAATTGGTGCCGTCCTCCCACTCCGGAGACGTTGCGCCGGCAGATCTGGTCAGTCATCGGGGCGGGCACCGCCGGCTTCACGTTCTGGCAGTATCGCTCCGAGCGGTTTGGCTGGGAAACCAACGGGTACGGTATGCGCAACATCGATGGGTCGTCCACCCCGCGCAGCGACGTGGCCGACGAGATTGCCGGTGTCCTGCGGGAAAAGGGCGGAGCGCTGATCGGCACGCAGCGTATCCCGGGCCGCGTGCGGCTCCTCCACTGCCGCGACTCCGACATGCTTTCTCGGTTGGAGAACGTGGTTCCCGCCGACATGGGACAGCTTGGAGCGGAGAAAACCACCATCGATTTTCCTTACAAGAACGGTTTGCGGGCGGCGCATTTCCTGTATCAGAGCCTGGGCGAAGAGATTGATTACGCGGTGCCCGGAAACGACCTGGCGGGTGCCGGCGTTTTGCATGCCAGTGCCGTGGAGGTGGTCACTGCGGAGACCGCGAGTTGGCTGCGCGACTACGTTAAGCGGGGCGGGACCCTCATTGTCGAGTACCCGTTTGCCAGCCGGGATGAGCGCTTATGGGTTTCTCCCGACCGACCGGGCAACGGTTTGGATGATTTGCTGGGCTGCGTCGAGATCGATCGCGTTGTCACCGGGGGGGACTACGAAGATGTGGTGACATTTGCCGGAGATCTTCCAATACGGGCAAGCCACTGGCGGATTGATCTCGCGCCGACCTCGGGCGAACCCCTAGCCACCTGGCAGGATGGAACGGCCGCGGCCATCTGCAACCGCTTCGGCGAGGGCATTGTAATCACGCTTGGCATCAGCCTCTCCCTCTCGTTTCGTAACGAGTCCTGGGACGACCCGGTCCGGAAGGCCTTCGCCTGGATCACGCAACGGGCCGGTCTCGAACCTCATCCCTGGGCGCACCCCGCTGTTTGGGTTCGCCGGCGCATGGGTGCCGGATATGAGGTCTGGGTGGTGACCAACGCGTCCAATGAAGCTCAAACGATTTCCCTCCCCGCCGTGCCCCAGGACATATGGGTCGATACGGAATGCAGCGTAGATTCATCCAACCGTCTCACGCTGGGCGGCGACGCGGTCTGGGTGGCGCAGATGCCCCAGGTCTTGAGGATTGCCGAATGTCCGAATTTGCAATGAGTTCTGGGGTATCCCGGGGGATGTGGGGCTGATCCGTCATTCAACCTTTATCCCACATCCATCCGTACAGCATCCCCGATGAGATATAGAACTTCACTCGCACCTTGTCCTGCTGTGGCACGCTGCCACCCTTCCAGCGGAGCGGACCGAATTTTTCGTCTCCGAGGAACGGTTCACAGTCTTCCATGGTGAAGCCTTGGATGGGCTTGTTCTCCCCGTCGATCAATTCGACCCGGATCTCCCCATCGCGCACAGTCTTTGCATTCAGCAGCATGCGGTCGCCCGTGACGTCGACCGGGTGGGTGGTCGCGTGTGCGTGGGGGAGTCCGCCCCCACGCGCGTTAACGAGCGCGTAGAATCGTCCCATATCCCAGCTTGCCCGGCAGAGGCCGCCGTTTTGGGGAAAGAACAGGTGGGGCGTTTGTGAGTAGATATCGCCGTGCAATCCGGCGGCGGCGCCATAGTAGGCGTACAGTCGGCCGTCGATTTCAAACGGAGAGGAGAAGGGCCAGTGCATTCCCCCGCCGTAATCGCCCACCGGCGGGTTGGGCAGGCACGGTGTCCGCGGAGTGGGACGCCAGTAATTTGCACCGTCCGGCGAGGCGGCCCACTGCTGGTCGATCCGCTGGCCCACGGTGTGGATGATCGATGTCAGGCTAAGGTAGCCGTCGCCGTACGGCAATCGGTCCGCCTGCATGATTTGGTCGCCGACCTGGTCCCGCCAGTCCGGCGTGATCAACAACGTCCGCTCTGACCAGTTCGAGCCATCGGGACTGGTCCGCCGCCACATGGTGCGTGTCTGCCCGGGATAGCAGTCGTGCGGGACGGGTGCGCCCGGTGCACTGGGGATTCCCACCTTGGAGTGCGCTGTGTATCCGCCGCCAGGGTTCCCGAAAACACTGCAGGTGTCCCCCGTCTCGAACAACGGCCCCTCCACGGTCCGCCACTTGATCCCGTCTTTTGACTTATGGCGGTAGATCCCGTAGTACTTCCAGCCGGGCTGGTTGTACGGCCCGTGTTTCTCCGCTTCCTCGTAGGTCACGTCGTGTGTCTGGTTCATTCCCTCCACCACCATGGAGGGGCACTTGAAGCAGGGTTCCCGGTAGGCGAACATTTCGTACGGTTCATCCGGGTCGTCGTCCGGATTGATCATCACGCAACCTTGAATGCTGCGCCCGCCGGACGGGAAATCGAGCAGGATGTTGGTCTTCGGGTACCCGGGGCGCGGCCACATGTCAAAGAGCGGCCTCTCCCAGTGTATTCCGTCCTCGCTCTCGATGTAACAGAGGTTGTATTCCTCCCATCCCAACTGGTCAGGCACTTCGCCGGCGAAGCAGGTGATGTACCCCTTGTATTTCCCGTCTATTGGATCTCGCAGGATTGTGCCCCCGGAATTTGCCACCGTTCCGCTGTCCCATGGATACTTCGGCGTCAGCAGCGGATTGTTCTTCTCGTCCGGCACCGCTGGTTCGACGCGCCAGCAGACGTAATGTTGCTCCGAGAAATCGTCGCTGAGGAAAATAGGGGGGAGGATTTGTGGAGGTGTGCTCATGAGGGTCTCCGGGGGGGTGCGAGGTTTTGCCTCTCAGTTTGGCTTGTGACTGCCGCCAGTTTTTTCATGGTCTCTAGAATTAAACATCAAAGGAAACACGGGGAAATCGAGGCCATTTCCATGTTTGTTTTTTGCAGGGAGTTGCGCACGGATTCAGTAACGATACGGGCATCAGCGTGAAAAGGGGGAATCAACGATCCTGATCATTCGTAAATGATGCGGGACGGGAGATCGTCGGTCAAGACCAGGGTTCAGGTGGGAGTGCTAAAGGGCATTGTCGCGACACCGATGCTTCACTTGCACAGGTTCCGCGGACCGATTCGCTGCGCATGAATTAAGGTCAGTTGCAATGGCGTGGATGTAATGCCGGGGGCGGCGAACAGTGCCTTGAACTCATCGAGCTCGGCTTCAGGGCAAAGTGTTCGTCGATGAAGTCGATATCGCACAGCTCGACGCGCTCGAACTGGCGTGCCTGCGGTGCCGAAAGATCGGATACATTTTCCAAGCTTTCAATCTTGTCCCGGTCATGACCTGTCTCGAAAATGTCATGCTGCGGATGGTTTTTGCCGGTATGCCTTCGGAGGATGCTCACGACAAGACCGCGGGTATTCTGAACCTCATTGGATTTGGCGAACGGCTTAAACACAAGCCGGCCCAACTGTCCGGCGGCCAGGAGCAGTATGTCGCGGTGGCACGGACGCTGGTCTGTTGTCCTTGCCGATGAGCCCACTGGCAACCTGGACCTGAAGGCGGGAGAGGAGATTGAAGATAAGTGCCGGACCGGGAATTGTTCTGGCTTTTGCTTCCATGGGTTTTCTACATATGCCAAGGTCGCAAGGGTAGCGGAGGGGTGAGAATTTCTAAGAAAAATTTTGTTTTTGTGGGTCTCCTGCTCATGTCCTGCGGGAATGTGAATGCAGCGGGTTCCCCGGACAGATCAGGCTCTGCCCCGGGGACCGTGCCTCAGGATGAGACAGCAGCGCCGCCCATTGCTGCGTCTGTTGGTCTTCTTCCCCTCTTTGATGCCCACGCCCACCAGATGTCCACCTATCCCGATGGCTGGCTGGAGAGTCTTTTTGCGGAACACGATCCCCAAGGAATAGTTCTGTTGGGCATCGGCAATGTTTTCACCCATCAGAAAAACTATCCTGGAAAGGTCTTCGCCTTCAGTAATTTCAGAGATGTGGATGCCATCAACTTTGGCCTGCTTAAATCGCAACTGGACGCGGGGTTCCGGGGCATTGGTGAAGTGAGCATTCGGCACTTTACGTCCGGTCCCCCGGATTCGGATATGCCGGACACATCAGATACATCGAGCCCTGTAGAGAATGATTTTAACGAGCCAGATCTCCTGGCGGTCTATGGCGAGGCCGAAGAGCATGGGGTGCCGGTGATCTTTCACTTTGATTACGATACGAACCACGTGGCGGAGATATCAGATACCTTGCCTGATTATCCGGACGTGAGCTTTATCTGGGCCCATGCTGGCGATGCTCAGCCTCTCGAGCTTTGGCCGCTCCTGGCAGGGCATACCAACCTGCACCTGGATATTTCCAGCCGGAATCCTCTGGAGTCTTTTGAAGGTCGCCTCACGACCAAGGAGCTCCAGCGTCTGGATGAAGCAGATGGCACACTGAAGAATTCGTGGAAAGAGTTGTTCACCGAGTTCGCTGACCGGATTTATTTTGGCAGCGATATTGGCCCCCCGGGGCGCCTGGAGGAATACAGTGAAATCCTTGATTATTACCGGGGAATTCTCGGGCAACTTGAATCCGATGTGGCCAAGAAGATCGCTTACGAAAATGCCCGGCAACTTTTCGGTCTGAGCAGCGGCCATCTCGAATCAATCTCGATTTCCGGGAGTGTGGTGTCTATGGACTTCGCCGGTGATGTGGCCACGGGTTATCAGCTGCAGTTCACGCCGGATCCGGCATCGAACACATGGACCGACGAGGGCGCCCCTCAGACGACCGGCGCAGACGGGCACGTCACCTTCACCAGTCTGGCGGGACCTGTGGGGGCATTCCGGGTGAAAAAACCGTAGGGTACGCTGGAACGTTCCCCGTTTCTCTTTCCTGCTGGATGCTTATCGATCCGCGTTTCCCAGTATCTTGTACAGGGCCTCGAGATGCCTCTGGTATTCCTTGAAGGCTTTTTCGTCTCGTTTCCTGCGGGAGGAGTAGTCCGGGATGCCGGTCTGTCGCCGGTTGTTGGGGGGATTCGTTGGCGCCAATGTAGTGAACCGAGTTGATGTGATGACAGGATGCCGGAAGGGATCTGTAAACCGTGTTGTACCCTGAAGTTCGGCTGCCCCTCCTCTTTTTCCTGTAATTATCATGGGTTTTACCTCATCCTGCTCCGGTTCTATAAAGGGGTGTGCCTTCGGCAGGGTGGGCCCGCCGATCTGTAATGAGGGAGATAAGGACATGACCGCCAAATCACCGCAGTCACTGGAGGAGAAGCTTCAATCCTTTGTGAGTCCGGTGGAAATGCTGCGCGAGGCCCAGGTTGGACCGTACGTGTTTCCCATCCAGGCGGAGTTCAGCAACTGGCGGGACGAACAGGAGGCATGGCACAAGACGGCCGTACTGTTCGACCTGTCGAGACACATGACGGATATCTATTTCGAGGGTCCGGATTTGATCCGGCTGCTCACCGATCTGGCGGTCAACTCCTTTCGCACATTCAGGCCGCACAAGGCCAAGCAACTTGTGTGCTGCAACCGGGAAGGCTATGTGATTGGCGATGCAATCCTGTTCGGACTGTCGGAGAACCGGGTGAACATCAGCGGCCGTCCTTCAGTTCCCAACTGGGTCGCCTACAATGCTGAAACGGGCGACTATGATGTCACCGTGTCGCGCGACGATCGAAGCGTGCAGAACCGGGGGGCGCGCAGGACGTACCGATTCCAGATCCAGGGCCCGAATGCGGCAATCATCCTGGAGGCCGCCACCGGCGGACCCCTTCCTGACATCAAGTTTTTCAATATAGGGGAACTGGTCATTGCCGGAAAAAAAGTGAGTGCCCTCAACCACGGGATGGCGCGCACACAGGGGCTGGAGCTCTTCGGTCCGGCGGAAGATGCCGGGATTGTTCGTTCGGCCGTGTTGGACTCGGGGGAGGCGCACGGGCTCAGGCAGGTCGGGGCACGGGCCTACTCGTCCGGTTCCATCGAGTCCGGGGGGATCCCGGCGCCCATGCCGGCGATCTTTTCCGGCGATGCCATGAAACCCTACCGGGAATGGCTGCCGGCTGATGGCTTCGAGGCCAACGCGTCGCTCGGCGGCAGTTACTATTCCCAGAACATCGAGGACTATTACCAGACCCCGTGGGACCTGGGGTATGGGATGCACGTGAAATTCGATCATGACTTCATTGGTCGCGAGGCCCTGGAGAGGATGGCGGACCGGTCGCATCGCAAGAAGGTCTGGCTGGTGTGGGACGACGCGGATGTTGTCCGCATTTTTTCCAGTACGCTGGGCAATGGCGATCGCTTCAAGTATCTCGAGGTGCCGGGTTCCCAGTATTCCACGTTGCCTTTCGACAAGGTGCTTTCCGGCGGCTCCTTCATCGGGTTTTCGACCTACAACGTCTACACGTCCAATGTGCGGGCCTGGTTTTCGCTTGCCATGATTGACGAAGCTCACGCGGTTGCAGGCAAGGAGGTCACCATTCTCTGGGGCGAAGAGGGTGGGGGCTCCTCCAAGCCCGCAGTGGAGCGGCACGTCCAGACCGAGGTGCGCGCGACGATTCACATCCAACGCCCGGGACCGCAGGGGTAAAACCGGGCGTCGCG
>CAZTAB010000260.1:0-6087 GCA_964611475.1 uncultured Verrucomicrobiota bacterium
GACCGTCAACGGCCGACTGCGGGAGGGCGGGTCGGGCAGGCTCCACGACTCGCCGCCCATGCGGGCGGTATTCGGAAGCGGCGTGGTGGAGATCTCCACCACGGAGGGTGGCCTCACGCTGGATCACCGCGAGCTCATGAAAGGCCTTTGACATGAGGAGATTATGGTGTGAGCCTCAAGTCTTGTGAGGGTAGCAGATTGTCCGGACGACACGCAGGGAACGACCATGTCTGATACGATAGAGCTGACACCAGACACCGCATCCCCGGCCGACGCTTATAGGCGGGACGGCTTTGTCTTCCCCATGGATGTCATTTCCGAAGCGGAGGCGATCCCGATTCGCGCAGACTTTGAGGCGGCAGAGGCCGAGCTTGCCGACGATCCCGAGCGCCTGGCGTTGCTGGGGTCCTATGCCGACCGCCTGCTGCCGTCGTTCGATCGGCTGGTCCGCCATGAAAAACTGATCGCGGCGGCATCTCATATCCTGGGTCCGGACCTGATGGTTTGGAGCGCCAGTCTCTTCATCAAGGAAGCCGACTCCACCAAGATCATTTCCTGGCATCAGGATTTGACCTACTGGGGCCTTGACGATGCCGAGGAGACCACATGCTGGGTTGCGCTTTCCCCGGCTACAATTGCCCGCGGATGCATGCGGTTTGTGCCGGGTAGACACAAGTAAAATCTCGTTCCACATCATGACACGTTCGATGACAACAACCAGCTCGCGCGCGGCCAGGAAATAGCGGTCGAGGTTAACGAGGCCGACGGCGTCAACATCGAGTTGAACACCGGACAGGCATCCATGCACCATGGGCACCTGTTCCACGCATCGGGACCGGACAACACCAACGACCGCCGCATTGGTTTGGCGATCCGGTATATCAAGCCGTCAATGAAGCAGACTTCAGGTGCCCGGACGCTGGTCGCGCTCGTCAGCGGTGAGGACAAGTTCGGCTACTTCACGATTGTGGGTCCGCCACGCGGCCGCCTCGCCGAACAAGACTTCGAGCTATGCCGCAAAGACGCCCAAATGAGATAAAGCGCGGGCAGCCGGAGCGGAATGGTCGGCATCGCGCCAGTGCCGGCTGACCGGCCTGCCTGAGCCGTCCCCGGCGGACCCGTGACAGGTATGGGAAGTCGATGAGGTCAAGGTGTCTGTGCTGGGCCTTCTCTTCGCGAAGTCCGACCGGATCGGCCCGGAAACGTTTCTCCGGGATCAGGAACCCAACCTGAGGGAAAGGTCCAGCGGGACTCAGGTCGTGTTCTGGTAATTTGGACCAATGGAACCTTTTCCGAATACCGCCTGAAGGCCGTCAACCGGCTGGCCATTTTCCGCGATCCGGGTTTCACCATCCATGTAGCAAACGCTGAAGGCACGCCGTGGAATGTCGCTGTGGTTTACGTCGGATGTGTGAAGAAGCCAGTTGTGGAGCAGTATGGCCTCGCCGGCCTCCAGGATCAGTGGAACGACCACGGCGTCCTTTTCCACCTCTTCGATCTGCTTCTCGGTCAGAAAGCCCGAGGGATGGTCCGGGTTGATCAATTTCCTGTGGGATCCCTCGATGATGTGGACGCAACCGTTTTCCGTCGTGGCGGGATCCAGGGCGGTCCACACGGTGATTTGCGGGTCCCGGTCGAATGTGGTCCACCGGTCCTGATGCCAGGGAAGCACGCTTCCCCGATGGGCCGGTTTGTTCATGAACATTGCCCGTAAGCAAAGCACCGGGTTCTCACCATAGGTGCGTTCACAAATGTTTTTGAACAAGGGACGCTGGAGATAAGAAAGAAACAGAGGGTCGAGATCCAAACCCTGAATTTTTCGGTAGTCGAGTGTCGCGCCCTTGAATCCAGTGGTCTGCTCCCCGACATTGGCATAGCTTGACGCCCCGCGGTCCAATTGCATTATCAACCGTTCATAGTCGACATTGGCTTTGCCCAGCATTATGTCGTCAATGCGCTGCTGTTGGGCTCGTAGCTCGTCCCCATTCAGGATCCTTCCGAGTCGGAGGTAGCCTTTATCCTGGAATTCCTGCCACTGGCCCTCGGTGAGGGCGGGCATGCTTTGGGTGGACTTGGTTTTGTCAATTGGCATAGGGAACCCCCAAGCACTATCAAGATTGTCTTCATTTGGCAATTGCCATCCGATGGCGGGGAATCAAATTTCTGTCACACCCCCCGGCTCCACTCCCCGGGCGAACTGGCGGTATAGCTGAGTATAGTTTCCGTTCCGGCGGAGAAGTTCGATGTGTGTTCCGCTCTCAACGATGCGGCCCTCATCCAGCACGAGAACCTTGTCGGCGTGCCGGATGGTGCTAAGCCGGTGTGCGATGACAAAGCTGGTCCGGTCTTTCAGCAGCGTCTCCAGCGCATGCTGGATGCGTGACTCGGTCATGGCATCGACCGAGCTGGTTGCTTCATCCAGAATGAAGATCTGGGGGTTCGCGAGCATGGCCCGCACGAAGCAGACAAGCTGTCGTTGTCCCAGGGAGAGGCCGGTGCCTCCTTCGCCACCCCGGGTGTAGAGTCCCTCCGGCAAGGATTCCAGAAGATCGAGGCACCCAAGGGTCTCCGCAGCGGATTGGATGTCCTCCATGGATGCATCCGGCTTTCCGATCCGGATATTTTCGGCAATGGAGTCGGAGAAGAGAAAATTTTCCTGCTGAATGATCCCCATGTGGCGGTGAATGGAGGTGCTGCGGATACTTCGGATATCCCTGTCGTCGATCAGGATCTGTCCCGCCGTGGGCAGGTAGAACTTGGCAATCAGCTTGACCAGCGTGCTTTTCCCGCTTCCGGTCTGCCCGACCAGGGCGATGGTCTGGCCCGGCTCCACGGTCAGGTCGATGTCGTGCAGAACCGGGTTGCCGGGATCATAGCCAAATGTAAGTCGATGGCACTGGACACGGCCCTCCATCCTGTCGAGATCGTCCGCGTCCTTATCATCGTCCCACGCCGGGGGTTGGTCCAGGATCCGGAACACCCGCTCCGCGCTTCCCATCGCATTGAGGGCGAATTCGTACATGCCGCCGAGGGCTTGAATCGGCTGGAAGAAAATACCAGCCAGAAACAGAAATTGAACCAGTTCCCCCAAGGAGAGGTCCGGCGCCGGCGAAAGGATGCGCAGCCCGCCAACCACGACAAGGCAGGCAATGAAGATCTGGCTGTTCAGGTCCATCAGGGGCAGGATCATTCCCCTCGATCGCGCGATGGATAAGGAATGTCTGCTGTGGTCGTCCACCAGCTCCTGAAACATCATGGCGTTCTGGTCC
Organism: uncultured Verrucomicrobiota bacterium; assembly: GCA_964611475.1. Lineage (GTDB taxonomy): Bacteria > Verrucomicrobiota > Kiritimatiellia > SLOV01 > SLOV01 > CAUZEO01. The sequence continues at coordinate 3,270 of CAZTAB010000260.1, forward strand.
TGTCGAGCGAATCCCTGGGTCACCCGGATGCCCTGCACGGATTCAGCCAGGGTGGCGGTTACCCGACTCATGGATTCGTGTCCCGCCCGGACCGCCCTGCTGAAGCGGCTGCGAAAGACCCGGTTCAGAAACCACAGAATTGGGGCCATCCCCAGGATGATTGCAAACAGCATCGGGTCGCACCATAGCATGAGAAGCGAAGCGAGCGTCATCTGGCCGAAATTCACGATGCTGATGAAAAAAACGTTCTGAATACCGATGCGAATGTGCTCTACATCCGAATTGGTCCGGCTGAGAATATGGCCGACTTTTATCTGGTCGAAGAACTCCATAGGCATCGACAGGACGTGCTCGAACAATTCGGTCCGCAGGTCTCGTGATACCAGTTCGCCTAGATGATTCGAGATGCGTTGCCGCAAGCTCATCACGACATTGGTGGACACGATGAGCAATCCGAATCCGGCAACGGCCCAGATCGTCTCGCGTATTTCCCCATTCGTGATGGGACCCTTGATGATTGCGCCGATTGCCCAGGGGATGGCGGCAAGCTGCAGGCCGCGCACCAGGACGAGAAGGATTAGACCGTTTCGATGCCGGGGATAGGGTTTAAGGTAGTGCACCAGCCGGAGGATGAGCCTGAATTCCAGGGGCTGTTGCCTTCTTTCCTCCTCCGGGAGGCGCTCGACGTGAGTCAATCTCCTCGCCGTGTTCACGACGCCGCCTTCGCATGACGGACAAAGCGCTTCTCGACATCGCGGAGAAGCCGGTTGCTTTCTGCGTCCACGATCTGCAGATCCGCGATTGCCCGATACGACCCGATCTCGTGCATCAGTTCCGCGTGCGTTCCCTGTTGCACAATGCGGCCCTTATCGAGAACGATGATTTGGTCAGCGCGACGAAGGGTGCTGAGTCGGTGCGCGACGACGAAGGTAGTGCGGCCGCGCATTGCCCGCTCCATCGAAGTGAGGATTTCCTGTTCCGTTTCGGGATCGATGGCTGCGGTTGGGTCGTCCATCAACAGGATGGGCGGCTGTCCGAGGATTGCGCGGGCGATGGTCAGGCGTTGTCTCTGGCCACCGGACAGGTTGGCCCCCGATTCGCTCAGAATCGTGTCGTAGCCAGCCGGCAGCGCCATGATGAAGTCGTGAGCCGCTGCGATTTTCGCGGCGCGGACGATCTCTGCCTGCACGGCCCCGGGATGGGCGAAGGCGATGTTCTGGGCGACCGATGTGCTGAAGAGGAAGTTTTCCTGGAAAACGATGCCCACCCGGCGTCGAAGATCGTCCAAGTGGACATTGCGCAGATCGTGTCCGTCGATATATATCGTTCCCCGCTTCGGGTCGTAGAACCTGGGGATGAGGCTGAGCAAGGTGCTTTTGCCTGATCCTGTCGCACCGACGACCGCGACGCACTGCTCCGGCTGGGCTTGGAAGGAAAGGCCCGAAACTGCTTCCTCGCCTGGAACGTACCCGAATGCGACGTTTTCGAAGCGGATGTGTCCCGCCATGGCCGGTAGGCGTTTTGCGTGACGACGGGACCGGACTTCCACCGGCGTGTCGAGAATCTCGAACACCCGTCGGGCGGCGGTCAGGCTGTCTTGGATGTTATTCGCAATGTTGACCATGCTGCCCACTTGCGAAGAGAACTGCTGGAGAAGGCTGGCAAAGACGACAAGCCCGGAGCCCAGCGCCATTTCCCCTTGGATCACCAGATAGCCGCCAAATCCGAGAAGAATGACCAGATTGAACTGAGACACGAAATTGATGGTTGGCCCGTAGCGGCTCAATGTGTTGAAAATCCAGAAATTTTGCTCCCGCAGAGCATCGTTTGCCTCTCGAAATCGGTCCATTGCCTCGGGCTCCCGTGCAAATCCCTTCACGACCGGGATGCCGCGAATGTGCTCGGAGAGGACCAGCAGCATCCGGTCGAATCGCGCACGGCTTTTCCTGTATGCGGGGCGAACCTTTTTGGAAAACGTCGTGGCAATAAACCACAGCAGCGGCGTCGAAACGAGGCATGCAAGCGCCAGCGGAAGATGAATATGGATCATGTAGGCGAAGTAAACGCACAGCGATGTCGCCATGACGATCACCTGCACGATCACTCCGTCGATAAAGGTCCGGGTGCTCTGCACGTCCCGGGTGACGCGGTTGATGATCGTACTGCTGTCGTTCTTGTCGTAAAACCGGAATCCGAGCCTCTGGAGCTTGTCGTAGACCCGTGTGCGAAGGTCCACTACGATCTGGCGTTGGACGACAATGCCCGTCTGGACTGCGCACAAGTAGCTGAGAAATCCCCGTATGGCCGCGAAGCCCGCGATCAACCCGGCAATAAGGAGCAGGATCGAGAGGTCAGACGATGTCTCCGGCGGCGAGATTCCCAGGGGCCACCTTGGCGCCGCGGTCTCCGGCCGGACCTGATTCCGGATGTAGTCGATACCCAACCCGGTGAATCCGATTCCCCCCAGTTGGAAGGCGAGGATCACGACCTGAAGGGCGAGCACGCGAAGGCAGCCGCCGCGATACCTCCAGCTGAATCGAAGAAGCCTCCGGATCAATTGACCATTCGGGTAGCCTTCCGGCTGAGCAGGCGGCGGTTCGTCTTCCTTTTCTGTGTTCATCAGGGACATGGTCCTCAGTACGGCTTTCTACCGGACCGGCGCGACGTCCCCATTCGAAAAATGACCCACCCACGACATTAGGGATGGCCAATTGCAGTGGCAAGCACTCTTTTGGCCAGAGCGTGCCCTTTGTGGCTGGGCGAGAAATAAATAGGGATGGGTTGAATACCCGGGGTTTCCGTGCTAGAAGTTCGGTGC
>CAZTAB010000261.1:0-4827 GCA_964611475.1 uncultured Verrucomicrobiota bacterium
TGCGCCGCCACAGCCTGCAAGCATGCCGGCACATGTGATGAGGACAATGCAGGAGAGGCTGGGTCTAGGAACTGCTGCTTCCATGGAATCTCCCTTTCATTTCAAGATTGAGGGTATATCCAATGACGAAAGATGGGGGAATAATCAATGCCGAATTTATGCCGCGGCTCGCCGTTGAGTCAAAACGGCGGCAATGATGATCGCCCCGGTCAGCATAAGCCGCGTTGCTTCCGGCACCGCATTGATGCTGAGTATTTTTTCGAGATATCCGATGGTGAGGACCCCCAGGAGCGTCAGCCCCATTCCGCCCCTGCCGCCCATGAGGTTGGTTCCTCCAATGACTACCATGGCAATGGCGATAAGCTCGTACCCAATCCCGGCCTCCGGGTCTCCCTGTTGTTCCTGCGCTGCCTGGCAGATGCCGGCGATCCCGGCAAATGCCCCGCATGCGACGTAGGCCAGAGTCTTGGAGAGCCTCACCCGGACGCCGGAGAGCCGGGCCGCCTCCTCGTTACCGCCGATCGCGTATAGTTCCCGGCCCCACCGGTGGTAGCCCAGCGCCACGTATGCCACGGCCACACAGGCGAGGAAGACAAGCGTGACGACGGAGACATTTCCCCCCAGTACGCGCGTATCGATCATGCGAAAGAGGCCAGGCACATCCACGTATTGATATGTGCCGTCCGCCTGCTGGACGGCGGTCGAGACTTTCATGCCGCCTGACGCGTGCTTTGCCAATCCGCGCGCAAAGACCATGGTGGCCAGTGTTGCAATGAATGGCTGCAGGCCCAGGCGGGCCGTGACGGTGCCGGACACAAGCCCGGATGCGGCCCCCACGAGCACGGTGGCCAAGATGACGAGGGCCGGCGGCCAACCCCAGTGGATCGACATTTTCGCGCAACACACCGCGGTCAGCGCAAGGACGCTTCCCACCGCGAGATCGATGCCCGCGGTGACGATGACGAGCGTCATGCCGCAGGCGAGGATTCCGTAGACAGATGCCTGGCGAAGCGCGTCCCGGTGTGTTCCGGGCTTGAAGAACGTGCCGTCTGCATGAAACAGGATCCCAAACAGCAGGACGATCGCAAGCGCGACCAAGGCACGTCCGGCCGGCGTTTTGAGCGCGGCGAGCGACGAACGTACGGCCTTTGATGATGTTTGTTGATTCATGCCTCAGGAGCCCATTGCGGCCGAGAGAATCCGTTCTGCGCTTGCCCCGGATCGGTCGAACTCCGCGGTGAGGGCGCCGCGGTGCATAACCACGATCCGGTCGCTGAGCGACAGGAGTTCCGGCATTTCACTGGTAATCAGGAGAATGGCAATGCCCGAGGCAGTCCACTGCTCGATCAGCCCGTAAATTTCGTGCTTTGCCCCCACGTCCACCCCGCGCGTCGGCTCATCGAGCAATAGGAGTCGGGGCCCGGTTTGTAGCCACTTCGCTATGACGACTTTCTGCTGGTTTCCGCCGGAGAGGGCGCGTGCGGGCATGTCGAGTGATGCAGCCTGGAGCTTCAGGGCCGTCATTGTCCGGCAGGTTTCCTCCCGCTCTTTCCCGGCGCACATCCATCCGCGCCTGGTGAATCGGCGCAGGCTAGGCAGCGATGCGTTGGCAATGATTGACATGGGCAAGATGAGTCCGGTTCCCTTCCGGTCGTTCGTCAGTAGCGCCACGCCCCGGTCGATCGCATGCCGCGGGGAGGATGGGATGTAGGGTTCATTGTCCAGGCGGATGCGTCCCTTTGTCGTTCCCAGCCCGCCGAAAAGTGCCAGCAACAGTTCGCTCGCACCGGATCCCTGCAGCCCGCCGATGCCGAGTACTTCCCCCCGGCGAGCCTCCAGTGAAAGATCCCGCACCCGGGGGATGCCCCTGTCGCCCGGGGCGCGCACCGTCAGGTTCTCGACCCGGAGGCGAATCCCCCCGGCGTGAGATGTCTTGCGGGTGTATTGATCCCGAAGGGGCCGGCCGACCATCCATTGAATCAGCTTTGACTTCGGCAGGGCCCCCACCGGGGAGGTTCCGACACGCTGGCCGTCCCGCAGCACCGTGATCCTGTCGGCAATGCGTTCTATTTCCTCCATCTTGTGGCTGATGTAGATCACGCCGCAGCCCCGGTCGGTTACCCGGTTGATCAACTCGAAGAGGCGCTCCACTTCCGGTTCACGAAGGGCGCTGGTCGGCTCGTCCATGATCAGCGCCTTTGTCTCGCGGGAAAGCGCTTTGGCTATTTCGATGCATTGCCGGGTCGCCATGGGAAAGCTTTTGACGGGTCGCCGAACATCGATGTCGATGCCCAGCCACCCCATCCACTCGGCAGCCTTCCGCTCCTGTTGGCGGCTGTGCACGAATCCGGCCGTCGATTTCAGTCGGCCGAGAAACAGGTTGTCCGCGACAGACATGGAATTGATGAGGGAAAGCTCCTGGTGAATCGCGGCGATTCCCAGCTCGTTGGCATGCAGGGGGGAGTGGGGCCGGATTGGATACCCCTCCATTTCAATGCGGCCCTGAAATTCGGTGTGCACGCCGGCGAGAATTTTGATCAGGGTGCTTTTCCCTGCTCCGTTTTCCCCCGCCAGGACGTGGCGTTCGCCGGCGCGCAGCTCGAAGTCGACACCCCGGAGCACCATGAAGGAGCCGAAGCTCTTCGAAATACCCGTTACGCGGAGGAGTGGGGGCGTTTCGACGGAATCAGGCATGGGATCGGCGAAAGTTTCTTGTTCATGCGGGGTGGGCCAGGGGCTTATTCCGAAGGAGCCCACCTGGAGTCCTCTGCATCGTCATCGCCTTCTCCTTTCGCCTCCCTGTTTTTTTTCGCCGGGACTTCCGGGGGGGAAAGCACGGTATTCATCTCGTGGAGTTCGTCGTAAATCGCGCTGAGCCATTGCTGCGTTTTTTGCTCTTCGCCCTGCAGCTTGCCGACCGAATCCTGCAGTGACTCGAGACGCGACTTGATAATGAAAACCATGAATGGAAGGAGAATCCAGAGGAAGGTGATTATGATGTCGAAGGCTTTTCCTAGCGTGCCGAGAAGCTCATCAAGATTCATTGTGATTCATCCCCTTTTGTCGTAATCCTAACCCGGTGCCCGGGGTCCAGGCAATCCGGGATACGGGTCCGGGTCAGACCTTTTTGTTCTGGAATAAATTGTCAATTAAGGGTATGGGTGAAAAGGGTCATGATTAGAAGGGGGAGCGAAATGAACAGCACCGCAACACCAACGTACCATCCGATTGTCATGCCCGGGGTTCAAACCCGGATGAACGAGGAAGAGGAGAAGGTCCTTCTAAAAGTCCTTCGTGAAGCGGGCACCCTTGCCACCGGGCCGGAGGCCGAGGCCTTCGAAAAGGAATTTGCAGCCTTTACCGGGGCTGGAGACGCCGTATGCGTGAGCAGTTGTTCCTCCGCGCTCGAAATGTCGGCAAAGATCACCGGCTTGAAGGAGGGGGATGAAGTCATCCTTCCGGCCCACACCTATACCGCGACGGCGGTTCCCTTTGCCCGCACCGGAGCCACCCTGCGATGGGCTGACATTCACCCCCGTACGAGGCTGGTCACCGCGGAAACGATAGAGCCGCTGATCACGGATGCCTCGAAGGTGATCGTTGTGGTTCACCTCTACGGCTTGAGCGCCGACATGGACCCTATTGTCGAGTTGGCCAGGAAACACGGCCTGCAGGTGGTTGAGGACTGTGCCCAGGCGCCCGGTGCCCGGTACAAGGGGGAGCGGGTCGGGGCCATCGGCGATTTCGGTTGCTTCAGCTTCCATACGCACAAGAACATGTGCACGCTTGGCGAAGGAGGCATGCTGGCGGTGAGGAATCCGGAGCACGGGGACCTTGCACGCCGCATCCGGTGGATGGGCAACTGGCCGTGGGAAGGGGAGAGGGACAAGTACTGGATCCCCGCCATGTGCAACCTCGTGGAGCCTGCGCCCGGGATCCTGCCGGTGAACTTTTGCATGGGGGAACCCAACTGCGCAGTCGGTCGGCTGATGCTGCGGCGCCTTGACTTGATCAACGCCCAGCGGCAGAAACAGGCGGAACGGTTCCAGGAGAACCTGCGTGATTGTACGGGGCTGGAATTTCAGGATGTTCCCAACGGTTGCGAGCACGTGTATCACCTGATGGCGCCACGCGTGAACGAATCGGAGTGTGGCGTTACGCGGGATGACCTCTTGGGCCTTCTGGCGGAGAAGTATAAGCTCACCTGCCTGGTGCAGTACTGGCCGCTGAACCGGGCCGAGCTGTACCGAAACATCGGGTTCGGGGAAGCAAGCGTCCCCCATACCGACGACTATTTTGATCATATGATCAGCTTCCCCTGGTGGTCGGACATGGAGGAGCGCGTGCTCGATGACATGGCTGACCGGGTTCAGTGCGCGTTGAGCGAATTGAGGTCCTGACCGGATTCCCTTCGTCGACATCCCTTTTCCCCGAAGTTGCTTTGCTCGGCTAGAAGATGGCGCAGCGCGCGCTGACCAGGCTTGGCTTCCTTCCACCCCTTGTCTTACGCCGTGTTCGCGCGCGAGGGCCTGGAAACCAGCCGCGGGTCCCGTCCTGTAGAAAAGAAGGTGAAAAACAGGACCGAGGGATTCTTCTTTTCGGGCTCCGCGCAGTGATGGAAATCCTCCTGGGTGTTTTGGTGGCGGAGTATTCATGGATGGGATCTTTTCCAACTCCTCCCGGCGAAAAAAAAAGTCGCCGACTTTTACCGGGTTCTCGGTGGCTGTGAAATGACGGGGCTTTATTGGTGTAGCCCTGCGGCCTGTTCCTGGCAATCCGTGCTGAAATCTTGACACGGAGCCTGTTCGTCCATATGATAAGGCCATA
>CAZTAB010000262.1:0-10224 GCA_964611475.1 uncultured Verrucomicrobiota bacterium
AGGAAAATGCATCGGCACATGCTTCAGGAACGGATCCACCATGTCCTATCCATCGGTGGTGATCACCGCAATCAACACCCCATTCGACTAGAATTTCATGTGCAGGTCATTCAAGTGCGGGAACGCGTGCAGAAAGGGCCCGCACCAGGTCGCCCAGAAATCAAGAATCGTGATCTTCCCATCCGATCCAGGGTCAGCAACTTCTCCATTGTACCAGCTCTTTACCCCTTTCAGGGACGGGGCTTTGTCACCGACCTGGAGAGCATGAACAAAGGTCGCGGTTAGAAACAAGACGGCAAGGATTCTGAAAATCATGATATCCTGGACTTCCTTCAATTATCCGGGAGCTTCTGCGGCAAACGGCAACATTCCACTGCCCGGTGATCTCAACAAAAGCACCGAGATTACGCATTTCGTCGAAAATGTCTCCATAAACATGACCTCCTCCAATCCCGCCCGTCTTGGGGACCATCGCGTACCGATGCGAACGGCCTCCCCGGGACGGCCTCTAATGCCTAGGAGACGATCAGGGGGTCATTGGCCGTATCATCCGAGCCTTGGAAGCTCGATGCGGCGCAGGGCTATGTCGATGGGAATCAGCACCAGAGCCAGTTGCAACAGTAGCGGCCACAGCCGGGTGACGCGGTATCCCCGCAGGCGATCGACCTGGTAGACATCTTCGGGCCTGACGTCATACACACCGCCCGCAGCCGCGGCCCAGGACCGCATGGCGGCCTCGTCCGGCGGTTTGAGCCGCAGTTCCGCGGGGTATCCCTTGGAGTATCCGGTTTCCGCCTGGCTCAAGGTCTGGTCGCCGACTTTGCGGGCGACCTGCACGTGATAGTCACCAAACTCGCTCGTAGGAAAGGACGCGGCATAGCGACCGGGCGCGACCTGCTCGAGCGACTGCTCCTCCGGTTTCAAATCAGGCCCGACAACCCGCATCACGACCGACTCGCCGGAATCGCCGCCCCCGATCTGCACGCCGTCCATCGGGAGTTCGACGAAGGCCGTGGCGAGGTCGCCTTCCGGCCGCACATCCACCTGCATTCTCCCCGGCGTGCTGGTTCGCATCGTTTCGCGCACGAGCTGGGCCCAGAACCGGCTGAAACCCGGCCACTCCAGCCACTCCGCGGCCCAGCGGTTCTTGGCGTCGGAGGTAAACGCCCCGACTTTCCCGAGGCCAAATCGCCACAGCGCAAGCACGGGCTCGCCGGTTTCAGACACGAGGACCAATTCGCTGGTTGGTTTGGGCTTGGTGGTCACAAAGCCCAGGAGAAACGGGGACTCGTCAAAATCGATTCCCTGCAGGACCTGGTGCGCCACCAAGGGAAGCGCGACAAATGGGGACTCCTTGACGGCGGACTTCGAAGCGGTCATCGTTTCCTTGGCGAAAATCTGCGGAATGGAAAGCGGATCGCTGGTGAAGTAGTATCTCCCCTCCCCCCACGACGCGATCCGTTCCAAAAGTTCCTGGTCTGCGCCGGAACCGACGCCTACCGACGAGAGAGTGATCCCGCTGCCGCGCATCGCGGTGACCAGGTCGTAGAAGTTTGCGGGGGAGCTGTGTCCGTCCGTCAGCACAATTACGTGCTTCAATTTGGCCGCCGTCATTTCCAGCGCGCGGAATGCCGCGGACAGCGCCGGGCCCATGTCCGTGCCGCCTCCGGCCTGGAGGCTTGCAATTCGATCGATGATGTAATCGCGGTCCGCCGCATTGTGGATTTCACAGACCCATCGCGACTGTCCATCGAACGCCAGCACCCCGAGCTGGTCCCGGACATCGAGCAGTTCCGCTGTGGCCTTCGCCGCTTCCTTCGCCAGTTCGATTTTCTGGCCGCCCATCGACCCCGACTTGTCAATGACAAGGACCATGCCCAGGGAGGGCGTTTCGCGCTCGCGCTCGAAATCAGTGCGGACCGGGAGGATCTCCTCTATGGCCGTTTTGTAATAGCCACCGAGCCCGAACGAGTTGTCTCCGCCGAGCATGATAAAGCCACCGCCGAGATCGCGCACATAGGCCCGCACCATTTCCATCTGGTCCGACGACAATTCAGTGGCGGGCACGTCGCTGAAAAGCATGAGGTCGAAATTCTGCAGGTCCGCGATACTGCGCGGGATACCGCGCATGGAGCGGATCTCCATCTCAATGTCTTCCTTCTGCAGCGCCCAGCGAAGATATTTTCCGTCCTGGGGCCGCGCCTCAATCAGCAGGACTTTGGGCTTCCCGCCGGTTCGGACCAGCGCATAGCCCGTGTTGTTGTCGACAAACGTGTCATCGGCGGACTGCACCTGCACGCTGAATCGCAGCACCCGCTCCCCCCCCGGCACCTGCCGGAAGCGCAGGCGGTTCTCACCCACGATCAACGTCACCTTCTCTTCGTGGGTTCGCACGCCATTTACGAACACGCCGACCATGGCTTCGGTCTCCTCGCGGCTTTGCACCGTGAGACGAAGTGGAAACGGCTCGCCCACGTGGACACGTGCGGGGGCATCAACCCCGACGACCTGGATTTCGGGTTTTTCACCGGCCGCCAGGGGAAGCAGGTCCGCACGCCGGCCTGCCTGCTGCGCAACCACGAATTGCGATGTGGGATCCCTGCCGGTCACGATTCCGTCGGTAAGGACGAGGATGCGGCCGCCATAGGAGGGATCGAGCTGAGCCAGCGCCTGCTGCATGGCAAGTGAAAGATCCGTTCCCCGGTCCGGCCAGGACTTCGGCAACGCGTTGGTCCACGCTCCGTCCCTGTCCACGGGGATCAGGGGAGTCGTCTGCTCCGCAAAACAAAGGACGTCGAGGCGATCCTCCTTTCGCTTCGAATTGAGCATCCGGCCAACACCATCGACCGCTGCGGGCATCGAAACGTCGCGCACGCTGGCCGAGGCGTCGACCAGCAGGATGACCTGTTGCCGGTCGCTGGGACGGCCGACCGAAAACCCCGCCAGCGCCAATACGAGAAACAGGAGAATCAGGCATCGCACCGCCAGCGAACACATCCGCTGCCGGGGCTTCTTCATGTCCACCAGCGTGCAGCGCAGGATCACCACTGCCGCGGGAATCCCCAGAAGCAGGAACAACCATTCGGGCCTGGCAACGTCAAAAGTCATCTGCACCTTCGAAACGGATTTTTTCGAGGAATCCCCGGAAACCCGATGAGCAGAATCTTTCCTCGTGCTCCATAGATTCCGTACATCTTGTCACTCTACGATCCTCCGATGATGAAGCCCCCATTCGAGGAGGCAGAGGGCGAAAGCCAGGAGAACAAGAACAAACCAGACGGGCCTTCCCTTCGGAATTGGAATCTTCTCCCCCTCCGTCGTTGCCTCCGGCTCCCTTGGCATCGTGGTGGACTCGGCCTCGTGGAGCAGGTTCGCGGCAAATCTGCGCTGCAGGTCCCCGGTCTCCGCGTCTGTCAGTGCATACAGCCCAACGTGGGCCAGCGGCCCGGCCTGCAGCTGCCCGGAAGCCGTGGAAACCGGAACGGGCAATCCCGCCGGATCGACCACCGCCAGTCCCGATAATTTGTTTGCGGCGAGCGTGGCGAGGGAACCCGTCTTGAATCCGCCAAAGGACGCCGACGTCTCCTCGCCGAACCAGCGAATCGCGTTTGCCACGAGAATGGGAAACGTAGTCCGCAGCGGAAGGTCGGTTCGTTCAAGATCGACGGACAGCGCGAGAACCTTGTGCCCCTCCCGCCACCACATGGACGCAACCGGCGTTTCCAGGGAACGCAGCAGCACTTCGCCACCCACCGGGGCGAGGTCGCGCGCGCTTCGAACAATGATCTGGTCCAGCCGCACGTGCCGCAGCAGCGGGTTTTCGCCGGCGGGCGCATGGAGAAAAACATTGGTCATCGCGCCACCCAGCGTCCACAACTCGCTGTCCCGGTCCGGCGCAAGGTAGAAGCTGTTGATCGGCGGCAACTCGTCTGGAACAAAACCGTGAAACACCACGAGGTCGAATTGCCGGGCAGTCAGGCCGTTCGCCCGGGCAGGCGTCAGGTGGGAAACGTGGGCCAGCGGTTGCGCGACAAACACCTCGCGAAGAAAAAGGTTGGATCCCTCCTCGACAATGGCGATCCGCACCGGCGCCGGAGGAGGCACAACCAGAAACGCCCGGTTGTCGGCGTCCAGCCCGTCCGGTCCATCCGGGGTGAATTTCGCCTCCACGATTCCCCCGGTTGGAAGCAGTGTCTCGACGATCGCACTCGTGGAGGTTTGCGGCCCCAGGTTCATGAAAACCGAGTCGAACGGCGCGTCATTGGCGCGCAACGAGACAGACAGCGATCGATTCGTGCTCGAGTTGTTCAGCACGCGGAGCAACATCCGTTGCCGATCCCTACCCGCTCCGGTCGGCCGTGCTGCGAAAGCTGTGATTCCAAGGTTTTCCACGGGTTCCCCGGCGATGACAATCCACAGTCCCTCCGGGTCCTCCACCGCCGACGCGCCCTGCGGGTCGGTACAGAGAATGATCTCCGGCATCCGTTCCCCGGCACGGACGGATCGCGCAAACGTGAGAGCGCCCGGGGTGTCGCCCGGGCGGTCCGACGGATGGATCATCTCCAATGCCTTGAGAACCGCGCCCGGATCATCGGTCCGTCCACACATCACCTGGACATCGTCACTGAATGCGACCACCATCGCCTCGTCCCATTCGCGCATGCGCGTCGCAATCCCACGCGCTTCCCTCAGGGCCACCTCGAGCCGGCTTTTGGAACCGGGCGCCACGGGATTTTCCGGCGACGTCATGGATGCCGAGCGATCAATCAGGAGGATCCAGAGCCGGCGGGCATCCGACTGTCCCGTGGTCAGAGGATCCGCCAGGGCGACGACGAGGAACGCCAGCAGCAGGAGCTGGAGAAGCAGGCTGATGAGATGGCGGAACTGCTGCCACCACGCCCGCGGCCTACTCTCCTCGAATACATCGTCCCAGAACAGGAGCGTCGGCACCTCAATGCGGCGGCGGCGCACGCGCAGCACGTAGAGGAGAATGACGGGAGCCGCCAGCAGCGCCCACAGCCCCATCCATGGATTCAGCCAGTTCATTGAAGTAGACCGCCGCGACGGAACAAGTCCAGGACCACGTCCTCGAGATCCATCTCAGTGGCCACCTGCAACACGGGAACCTCGAACTGCTTCCCGTAGGTTGCCACGGCTTGCACGAAACGATCGAAAGACGCGCGGTACGAGGTCAACGACCGCTCGGTTACGGTGACCTGCCTCACGTGTCCGCTTTCGATATCCATCAGGTCCAGGTCCCCGACCGCGACCGGCTCCCGGTCTGCCGACGCAAGCAGGTGAAGCACGTAGGGCTGGTGTCGGCTAAATCGAAGCCGGTCCAGCCCTGCGCAAAACCCCCGCGGATCAAACAGGTCGCTCACCACGACTGCGATGCCGCGGCGGCGCGCGCCATGAAGGAAGGCGTCGATGGAATGGACGAGGTTCGTGTCCTCGCCACTGGAGTCAGCCTCCTCCAGAAACTGGAGCATGGACATGATACGGCTCTTGCCCCGGGCCACCGGAATCTCTCCCTCCAGTTTCCCAGCAAACAGGGAAATGCCCGCGCGGTCGAGGTTGCTCAGGGCGATGTAGGCCAGAGCGGCCACCAGTTGCTTGCCGTATCTCAACTTGGACGGCTCCCCGGTCTCCATGGAATGTGACGCGTCGAGCAGGAAGTAGACGTGGAGATCCTGTTCCTCCTCGTACATCTTCAAAAGCAGCTGCCCGAGCCGGGCGTATGCATTCCAGTCGATATACCGGAAGTCGTCGCCCGCGATGTACTCCCGGAAATCGGAGAACTCCACCCCCGATCCCCGCTTCTTGGTGATCCGGTCGGCCCGCAACTCTCCCCGAACGATCTTCTTCGCCACCAGCGCAAGATACTCGAGGCGGGCGAGGAATTCGGAGTCGAAGAGCTCAGCCATGGTCTATTGAAAGTTCGTGGCACTCCGGCCGCCGCATGGGGATTCGACTTTCAATCGATTACGGGCCCCGCTCGCGCGCGAGGTCGTCCAGGATGCGGTCGGGGGAAACGTTGTTGGCCTGACCTTCGAAGTTCAGCAGGATCCGGTGCCGAAGGGCCGGCTTCAGCAGCACCTCAATGTCCTGCCATGCGACATTGTAGCGGCCGTCGAGGATCGCTTTGAGCCTGGCTCCCTGGATCAGCGCCTGGCCCCCGCGAGGGCTCGATCCATAGCGGACATACTTGCGAACCGACTCGGGTGCCGCGTCGCTCTCCGGGTGCGTGGCGAGAACGAGTTGAACCACCTGCTTCATGACCTCTTCCGCCACGGGAATCTGTCGCGCGGTCCGCTTCATATCGTTGAGTTGATCGGCCGTACAGACCTGCTCGACCCCGGGCATCTCATCCTCGGTCGTTCGCTTGAGGATTCCATGGAGCTCGTCAGTAGTCGGGTACTCGACCAGAAGTTTGAAAAAAAAGCGGTCGAGTTGCGCTTCCGGAAGAGGGTAGGTTCCTTCCATCTCCAGCGGATTCTGAGTCGCCAGGACCAGGAACGGATCGATCAGCGGGTGGGACTCTCCGGCAATGGTGCCGGACCGCTCCTGCATTGCTTCCAGCAACGCCGACTGTGTCTTCGGCGTGGCCCGGTTGATTTCGTCGGCCAGCACGATGTTGGCGAAGAGCGGTCCCTTCTGCAGCGCGAATTCGCGGCCGCCACTGCTGTCGACCACGATGTTGGTTCCGGTAATGTCCGCCGGCATCAGGTCGGGCGTGAACTGGATTCTTCCGAACGCAATGTCGGCAACCTGGCTGAGTGTACGCACCAGGAGGGTCTTGCCCAAACCCGGAACCCCTTCGAGGAGCACATGCTCTCCCACCAGAAGGGCAATCAACACATTCTCGACCACATCCTCATGACCGACGATGATGCGTTCCACTTCATCCCGCAGCTCCTGGAATTTTTCCCGTAGTTTCTCGAGGTCACCCTGAAGTTCTTTCGTCGTCGCCATGGATCGTCGCCCTACTCTTCCTCCGGCACTTCATCACGCTGCGGCCGGATTCCTTCAAAATAGTTCCTGATGATTTCCTGGTACCCCAGGGGAAGCGCTTCTTGTTCCAAGGCTTCATCGGAGAGCTTCTTGTAGCGTGAGTACACTTCGCGGTACTCGCGCGCCGCGAACTGCTCCATTTCCGGCGCGAGTTCCACGGTAATCTCGCTGGGACCGAAGTTCCTGGCGCCAGCGGTCACTTCCTCACGCTTCCGCGCGGCGTCCAGATCCGTGCTGTCCCCGTAGGGGTTGGTGTGTTCCCCGAGACCTGCAGAGTTGGACTCCCTCGTCGAAACCGCGCCTGTCGGTCCACGGTTCAAACTGGACCCTTCCCCCTGGCATGGGCCATTGCCCTGACCCTGGCAGGTGCCGCTTCCGCAGCTTTTGCACCGCCCAGAACCGGCGAGCTTGCTGCGACATTGGCCGAGTTGCTGCAGTTGCTGCCGCAGGCTCTGCATCGCCGATACGCGCTGCCCATGACGCCGCATCTGCCTGGACTGCTTCTGTAACCCGGATTTGCATGCGCCGTAATCGCCTTCCTTGATCGCATGGCTCAACTCCTGCATCGCGTTTTGCATGCCCTGGTTTCCAGCTTTTCGCGCCTGCTCCGAGAGTTCCTTGGCCTTTTCCCCTAGTTGGCCGGATCTTTCGGGAAACTCGTTCTCGGGATTACCCGCTTCTTCCGCAAGCCGCTCCATGTTGGCAGCAGCCTCCTTGAAGCGCCGCTTGCTGAGAGGCAATCCGACCGGCCGCGTGTGCGGGGACTGATTGAGTGCGTCGGCCAAAGCCATCATCAGTGCATTCTGCTGGGTCAAGTCAAGCTGCCGCGCCGCGGACTCCAGGGCGCTCCGCATCTTGCCGATGGCTTCCAGCGCCTTTTCGACACCGGCGCCCGATTCCTCCAGGGACCTTGCCAGTTCCCGGGCCTTCTCAAGCGGGTCCTTGATATCCGCGGCCTCTTCGTTTTCTGCGAGTTCCTCGGCAAGTTTCTCCAACTCCTGGTCGAGCAGTTTGGAGACGGCCACGACCTCGTCCGGGCTGGATGGCAGGGGAAAGGCATTTGCTTCCGATCCGTCAGGGACGAAAGGGCCAAAGAGGAGAAGCACCAGACCGGCGCAGGCGACCCCGGCATCACGCCTCCAGATCCAGGGCACGATCTGACGCGCCCGGACGCCGGTCAGGTGATCCGCCGCATCCACGATCTGCAGATCGTGGATGACGCCCCGCGGGGAGCGTTCCGAAAAGTCCAGCGCTGATAGTGTCCGGTCCTTGAGGTCCAGCTGCTGGTCCACCACGTGGGCGGCATCGGCGCGGGTCGTCAGCCCGAAGGAAGCGAAGGCGATCCAGGTCAGGAGGGCCGGGCCCAGGGTGCACACCACGGCGGACGGGCCGTGCATGCCAGTGGGCCCCTGCCACAGACTCAGCAAAACCCGGGCGATTCCCGAGGCAAGCAACGCCCAGAGAAAGCCCTCGAGCGCTCGCAATCCAAAGGTCCGCAGACGGACCCGGCGAACAACGCCATGAATTAGTTTGGACGATGCAGTGGGGCTCATCGTTTCATTCCGAAGATCTCCATCGAATAGCTGAATTAGACCAAAATGGCCAGACGAATCCCCGATCCTGCACCTGTGGTTGGACCGTACCCTTAGGGCGCGGTTCCTCGTTGCATCCCGCGGCATAGGCGGGACGCCAATGCCACGCTATATAATGTCTACGATGGAACCGAATTCCGGGTCGGAGAGCCGCCTGTAACAGCGGATGGCGAAGCCGTCGGTCATGCCAGCGATATAGTCGCAGAGGAGGCGGGCACGGCGGTTGCAGCCGGATTCGGCCAGGACAACCTCCTCCCATTTCTCGGGCAGCAGGGAGAGAGACGGAGAGTCTTGGTCCAAATACATTTCGCGGTAGGAATTGAAGAGCTGCTCCAACAGTTTCCTGCCCTTGAACTCGAGCTGCTGCAGCTCGGAAGAGCGAAACACGAGGTCAGTGGCAAGGCGGCCGAACCAGTCGGTGCGGGCACGCATAATTTTGTCGACGTCAAGTTGGAACCGGTATCGATTGGTCCGGTCGCTCAAAAATCCCTCCCGGGTGGAAAGCCGGCAGGCCCGGATGGCATTGCCGATTTCCATGCTCATGGTCAGCTCGAAATCACCACACTCGATCATATCGAGAAGAAACTCGACGGCCTCCATGCCCACTTCATCGAGATCCGCATCCTCCGCCCAGCTGCGGATGCGCTGCGCAGTCAGGAAGCCGGCGCGGATGCCGTCGATCAGGTCGTTGAGCGAGTACGCGGTGTCATCGGCCCAATCCATGATCTGGCATTCGACACTCCGAAATGCGTTGAGCGCATTTCCGGGGGCAAGTTCGTCCGGCGGCGGTTCGTTGCCGAAGACAAATTCCACCAGCGGCGCCTGGTCATCATAGAGGAAGTGATTGGCGGGATTGTCGAGATCGCCGTGGACCGATTTGTATTTCATCACCCCATCCATCAGCGCACGCGTCGGTCGAAGCCCGGTTCGGGATTTTTCGCGGGAGTAGATCGTTTCTGTCAACAGCCGCAATGTCTGAGCATTGCCTTCGAAACCGCCGAAAGGGCACATCAGGTCGTGCAGCGAGCGTTCGCCGGCGTGCCCGAACGGGGGGTGGCCGAGATCGTGTGCCAGGCAGGCGGCCTCGACGAGATCCGGATCGATATGAAAATCCGCCGACAAGTGTTCATCCCGCTCAAGCAAATAGCCGCAGATCGACCGGCCAATCTGGGCGACTTCGATGGAATGCGTCAGGCGGGTCCGATAGAAGTCATACTCCCCGACCGAAAAGACCTGGGTCTTCGCCTGCAGGCGCCGGAAAGCGGACGTGTAGATGACGCGGTCGCGGTCCTGCTGGAAAGGGCTGCGATAGTCCGGATTGCGCCGACCATGAATTTCTGTGTCAAAGTCGTTATAGAAGGTGTTGGGCACGGGAGACAGTTCCTGAGGTTCAGTCTTCGAAGGCTAATTCACTGGCTCGGTGGATGGCAAAAAAAAATGGGGGGAAATCTGACCATCCGGAGTGGAATCTGGGCTTTCCGACTCTTGACTCGAGAACTCGAAACCTCTAGTTTCACATTTACCCCCCACGCCGGAGCGAAGAGTAGGCGGGTGTAGCTTAGTGGTAAAGCTCCAGCCTTCCAAGCTGGCCACGCGAGTTCGATTCTCGCCACCCGCTCCA
>CAZTAB010000263.1:0-4003 GCA_964611475.1 uncultured Verrucomicrobiota bacterium
CGCGTGAAGGATGTCGACAGCACGTACGATCCGCCGTTCGAGTTCCGGTTCTATCTCAAGCCGGAAGTCATTGACTCCAAGGCGTTCACCGTTCGCCGGCGCCAGAACGGTCACAATCCGCATTCCACCAACAACATTCCCGAGAGCATGGGGGGAACATCTCCCGCCAAGTTCTTTCTTCACAACAATATGGGTTATCACGGCGGGGGGTTCGAAGAGCACCCCGAGTACTACACGCTCAGCGAAGGGATACGGAGATCGGATCAGCCCTGCCTGTCCCATCCCGACGTGAGGCGCCAGGTTTGGGCGGATATCGAACGACATGCGCCGAACTATTCGGAAGGCTACATCATTCCTCTCGCGCAAAACGATGCAAACCACGGCTGCAACTGCCCTCGGTGCCAGGTCATCCGGAACGAGGGGGATCCGCCGGAGGTGGTCGCCGAGATCTTCAGTCTCGAAGCGATCGAGGAACGATTCGGCCGGAAGAGCGCGCTGGGCATGATCAGTCTACCCACTGCCGGCCCGTTTTCCGTAAACCAGGTCAGCTTCGTGAACCACCTTGCCGAAAGACTCGAACCGCTCCGGCCCGACGTCCGCATCGGCACGATGGCCTATTCGCACACCATGATGCCACCGCGAAAAACACGGGTGCGGGACAACGTGATCATTCAGTTCGCGACCTACCAGGCATGCATCATCCACGGGCTCACCGATTCTTCGTGCAAGAGCAACCTGAATAGCGCGGACTACCTCGAGGGCTGGGGAAAGGTGTGCGACTACATCACGGCGTGGTATTACGATCACAACCATCATGACGTTCTTTCCGTCGTCCCAAACCTGAACCTGCAGGCAGACAACCTGCGGTTCTTCGTTGAGAACAATGTCAGGGGAATGTTCACCCAGGGCACCCCGAGGAACTGCGGGTTCAGCGATCTTCGCGCATACTGGTTGACCGCATTGCACTGGGATCCCGGCCAGGACTCGGACACGCTGATCGACGAGTTCCTGGGATTGTACTACGGCGAAGAACCCGGGAAGCTGATTCGAAAGTGGTTGGACCTGGTGCATGCCGGGGTGGATCGAAGCATTCACACCAACATCGGGTATCAGCCGTGGCACATCGGGCTGGATCCCGCGCTGGGGGACCGCGGAATCCGGCTGTTCGACAAGGCCATGGCCGCCGCCGAGAACCAGGAGATCCGGAATCGCATTGAAAAAGTGTCGGCCACCGCGTGGCGGCTCGCATGTGAGCCGGTGTTCTGGAACACCTACTGGGCGCAGATGACTTCGAAAGCCCGGAAGCTTCCACTGGACGATGTCGCCTACGGGTTCAGCGCATCGGAGAAGACCCGGCTGCGGGAGAAGTGTCGGCGTCTATTTGAACTGTGCAGGAAACACGAGATCAACCAATCCCGCGAAGGGTTTCTGGTGAAACATTCCGAATCCGGCATTCGCAAATATTTTAAATTAGGGAAGGATGAAGAACTATGAAGAATATTAAGCAGGTCGGGCTGATGACCCCTTGGGTGATTCTTTTCGCCAACCTTTCGTACTCCGAAAACCTCCTGTCCGATCCCGGTTTTAAAAACGCGGATCCGACGGCCAATGTTGCGGACGGCTGGCGCTGGGACCCGATTCGCCTGCCCAGCAACATCGAACTTGGGGAAAACTCGGCGACGCTTACAGGCAAAAAGGGGTTTTTCCGGTCACCATTGTTTTCAACGCGTGAGGACGCGGCGATTTCCTACAAGGTCAGCGCGAAGGTCAGCGGCAGGGGAAAGGTTCGCGTCGAGGCAATCTGGTGGACAGCCGACGGTCAAACGACCGCGCCGCATACCGAGACAGTGATTGAAGATACCGTCCTTTCAGCCAAGGCGGCGATCATCGAGGGGGCGGCACATCCATCCGGCACCGCAGCCAGAGGACAGATCCGGTTTGTGCAGCACGCGGAGGAAGGCAACGGTATTTTGCAACTCGGAAATCCAACGGTGGAAGCAATCCCCCGCCGTTTTGAGCCTGGAATCCTGCTGCTCCATCTTGACGCCGCCGAACCGGGCGGCTCGCCGGAATCGGAATGGGTCGACCTGTCCGGGAAGAATCAGCCGGTCAAAGCAATCGGATCTCCCATGCATGACGCGGCCGCCGGGATCTATCGCATCAACAGCCGCGCGGACTACTTCAAAGGGGCGGCAGCCGACGCATCCCGCTTCGACTTCGACACGGCAAGGGCGTTGGGCCACAAGAATCCCTTCACGATCGTCGCCTACGCCTCCCTGGATGGCCCGGCAGCCGGCATATTCATGAATAAGCTCGAGATCCGGAAGCTGGACCCGGATGCCGGGGCCATGGTGGATGCGCCAGGATGGATATACACCCTTGGCTGGGACGAATTCAACAACCGGCGCATCGAGTTTCACCAGATGCTCGACAACATGCATCAGCGAAACATCTCGCGGCATGGCGGCGACAACGGCATGAAGGCGAACCTCACGGCCGGCCAAATGCACCTGATCGTCCTTCACGTTCCCGGAGACGGCGTGGCCGGCAACATCCAGGCGTACATCGACGGCAGCCTCGAGGTGGAAAGCAACGTCCCCTGGAACGGAGGCACACTGCCGAAAAAATCGATCGTAAACGAGGCGCCGCTCCAAATCGGCGGCGGCCTTCACGTTCACGGCTTATTGGGAGAACAGCCACTGTTCGATGGAACCATCGGCTTCATCGAGATCTGGAGCGGACGAGGGTTGCTCGAGGGCATGAGCCCACAGGCGTACGGCAAGCACCGCTGGAACGGGGGGAACCCGAAGCGCGGACGGGTAGAGCAGACATCCACGGCACGTAGCGCGGAATAAATTCCGCGCTACGTTTGGCTCTGGACGGAAACATCAACTCCCGACCCTGCTGTCGGCGTCTTCTTTGCCCTGGGCAGGGAATCAGCGAATCATCGCCCTGGATGAATTCCCTAGCCCCGCGTCACGCCGGGAAAAGAACCGTTCCGTTGGATCCTGGTCGTAACAGGGCGATAAAATACTCCAATTCACCAGCGTTCGGCGCGTCTTCAAGCACGAGGGATCCGTGCTATTTGAAAAAATCGAGATCTGAAGGTTCCATGATGCAATCCATGGTGCTCAGTATGCTACATTCCGGGGTTCATCATGCCTTTGAACGACCAGCTCCCGGCAAAAAGGTACATGCAATCGGCCCTCGGACTTCTCGCATTCGAGTCCGCCATGCTGTGGATGGATCCCGCGGTGCTGGCGGGAACTGTCGGTGAAGATTTCAACGGGCACACCGTATCAGCCGGCTCGCATCTCGATCCCACGACCATCCCCCAAGGCCGGTGGAGCCGAAACAACGTGGATATCGGCATGCACCTGGGACGTCCCGCGGTTTTCATTGACGGCACGGTGCATCACCTTGCCGGCTACAACTACCACGGTCGACACCTGAAGTTATTCAGCCGGCACGGCATGGGCGTTTACCTGATTGGGCCCGGGTCCAATCCGGAGGATCAAAACGGGACCCGATTCTGGTCCGGCGACCGGATCTCGAGCCGACCGATCGTGGACTCGCCGGACATCGATACGGTCGACGAGCGCGCCGCGCGGGTCCTGGAGGCGGATCCAGACAGTTATCTGATCGTACGGTTCGTCACCCGCGCCCCGGCATCGTGGCAGGCGCTTCATCCTGATGCATTCTTCGTCACCGAGGAGGGCGAGCGGCTGGACCGGCCCTCCCTGGCGTCCGACCTGTACTGGGACATGAATGACCGCTATGCTGCCTCGCTTATTGAGTACGTGGAATCCCGCCCCTGGGCCGACCGCGTGGTGGGGTATGCCAACTTCCACTACGAAGAGGGCATCCACCGCCCGGTGGCGCAAGGCTGGTACTTCGATCACAGCGAGATCATGACAACCAAATGGCGGGCGTTTCTCCGCGAGAAGTACCGGAGCGACGACGCGTTGCAGGCCGCCTACGCGAATCCCTCCATCACGCTCGA
>CAZTAB010000264.1:0-13931 GCA_964611475.1 uncultured Verrucomicrobiota bacterium
GGTTGATCGGATAGAGGAACCCAAGCTGGAGGCCATCGCGGTCTTTTACGAAAAAGCCCAGCTGATTGAAAACACCGTGCTCAACAAGTAACAAGGAACCACGGAAGTCAAAAAACGCCGGAATAGCCATCGGCAGGGCACTGTTCCACCGAAGAAAGGGTCGCCTGCATTCAGGCACTGGCCACCCTTGTTTTCGGGGTACCGCATCCAGCAGAGGCGGCAAACAAAGACCGCGCGGCTAAGCGTAGGGATACGCGCAGGTGTATCATGGCTATCAAGGTCTTCAATAAAGTTCCGCTTGATCGGGAACGGGCCGACGGCGATCGAAGCATCCGCGTGACCCGGCGCCGCCAATGATTGCAACGCAGTGGGTTTCAGGTATGCGCTCCGCGGCGGAAAATGCGCCTACTGCCCCCCGAGGCTGTGCCCAATGAACATCACAGAGCGCGTTCTAATTGCACAGAAAGGCTGTGGAAATATCCTTGGGACACACGAGGCGATACTTGAAGAACGCATAGGACCCTGATCGCATCACCGGGCGGTCCAATCCTGTCGCAACGCACCCTCCGGCCTCATTTTCGAATACAGCGTTCTTTCTGACAGCCCTCATGATCGATACACAAACCGCTGATTTTGTGGTATTGTGGAGTTCTGTTTCCGTTCGCGGAAACATTCCGCCCACAAGAGCTGATGCCAGTAAAAAAACTATTACAAAACCTGATGGGTGCGAAGGCGTTCGGAGACGCATTTTTCGAGAAAAATGCGGTCCTCTGCAGAGAATGTCGGAAGCCGGTGGACCCGTCGGGGCTACCCCCCCTGGAATTCACCCAGTGCCCCTCCTGCGGAAAGTCGCTTTTCATTCCCCTGCGGGTTTCCGATCTGATGCTATACGAACCGACCGGCGCCGGCGGAATGGCCAGCGTGTACAAGGCATACCACCGGGATCTCGGGAACGCAGTTTGCGCAGTCAAAATTCTCAAGAACGAGTTCCGTGGCGATGAAAGGGCGGTAAACGAATTCCTTGCGGAAGCCAAGATTCATAGCCAGGTCCCCGACCATCCTCGCCTGGTTCGATTCATCGAAAGCGGCCACGACAACGGCTTCTATTACCACGCAATGAATTTTGTGGATGGGGCCAAATTGCTTCGCCTGGTCGAGCAACGCGGCCGGCTACAGGAAAAGCATACCCTGCTCATTCTGGACCAGATCCTATCCGCGGTCGAACACATCGCGGCACAAGGATACCTGTACCGGGATATGAATGCGGCAAATATCATATTGCCCTCGGAGAACCATGCCGTGCTGATCGATTTCGGTCTCGCCATGCCCATCCAGGAAGCAAACGCACCCGTGCCGGACATGAAGGTTGTCTATGGAACACCCGAGTACCTTCCGCCGGAACGGCTGGTCGGATGCGGAGAGGACGAGCGAAGCACGATCTACAGCCTCGGGCATCTGGCTACCTTCATGCTGACCGGCGCGGTGGCGATGAAAGGTGGATCGGTTACCAAGATGGCAAAAAAGCATGTCGCGTCACTCCGTTTAGGTCGCCGGTCGTATGTCCCTCAGAACATATCAGCCCACACCATGGCACTGGTCGACCGGATGACTGCGCAGCAGCCTGACGACCGCTTCGAATCATTCGCGGCAACCCGGGAAGCAATCGCTGCACTGGCCTGAGCGAGTTGGCGGAACACTGCGCAGAAGGCCCACGAATCAGGGCAAGGACTTCCGCTTGCGACTGCGTTCAACCTTCATCATCGGGGCCTGTGCATTTTCGGATCGAGTGGCTCGTACACAGGCGTACCGTCGACGAGCAAGTTCGCAAGCTGACGGGCGCATTCGGGGGCGTAAAGGACGCCCTTGGATCCGAGCCCATTGAGGATCGTGCAAGCGGGATGTTCGGGATGCAGTCCGGCCACCGGGTGTCTGCGTCGCGTGTTGACCCTGACCCCGGCAGCGTGGTCAATCACTTCGAACGGGGTTCGCAAAAATCCCCTCAGTCGCGTTTCAATCCATCTGCGTCCTCTGACCGTCGGCGCCGGATCGCGAGAGGACCAGTCATAGGAAGCACCCGCCCGGAACGTGGCATCGCCGGCGGGAACAAGGTTGATTCCCCTGCACACGAGGCACCGGTCCGGAAAGGATTCAATACGGACGGTTAGAATGTCGCCCTGCGAGAATTCAAACGGCAGGGTTGAAAAATACGGGTTCCTCTCCACGCCGAGCCCTTCACAAAACGTCACCGACGCCGACAAATCCGAAAGCCGCAGGTCATCCCCTTCGACAACTCGAACTGAATCGTGCTCGAATCGCCCCTCGATCAGTACGCCGTGGTTCCCGATGGCCCGGTGCAGGCAATCGAGCATTGCACCCGTTTGCAAAAATCCTCCTCCCCTGAACAGGACGCCGCCGAACGTGGCATCGCCCGGGATCTCGTTCCATTCCGATCCCTCGATTTGCCGCGCGAAGGATTGCACTGCGGGCTCTTTCCGGCGCTGCTCCCACGCCATGCGATCCTGATCATCCTGAAACAGCCGAAGGATCGGCTCGTCGTGAAAAAAAGTCATGTTAAACTCACGTTGGAGATCCGTGTATGTTTGAAGGGCATAAGGAAGAAACCGGGGGAGCTGCCAGGCGGGAGCGTAACGACGACCCGTGATCGGATTCATCAGGCCAGCCGCAATCCGTGTCGCCCCGGGGCGATCCGGATCCCGAACCACGTCAACGCTGCGTTCACGCCGGATCAGCTGGATTGCCAGCAGGCTTCCCGCGATTCCGGCACCGATGATGAGATGGTCATAGGCCAAGGAAGTTCCGATTCCATTGCATCCACGAAAAAAGGCTCCAAACGGGAATTTTACAAGATTTTACGAACATCCGCCCCCTTGAAACCGTCTCACTCTTGCATTGCAATGCCATATTGATCATCTGACGGGAAAGAAAACTCATGAAACGCATCCTCGCCGTCTGTCTCCTGGCAATTGGACTGGGAACATTCCTGCCGGGACAGGGTGTATCCGCGGCGTCCCTCACTCAGCCCTATCAGGCACTCCGCGACCGTGCCCACCAGGAACATCGGGACGGGAATTTCCAGGACGCCTACGAATTGTTCGAGAACTTCATCTTCGAGCCCGACGCCCACACCGACTTGACCGCACACGATTTCAGCACTGCGGTGCAGTGTCTTGTCCAGCTCAACCGGGATGCGGTGACGGACGCGCTACGCGAAAGGTTTTCCGCCGCACATGCGGACAACTGGAGATTGCGGCAGGCGGTTGCTGACAGCTACCGCAGAGCCAACCACCACGGACACATCGTGGCGGGAGAGTTCGAGCGGGGGTATCACCGGGGCGGCGGGGAATACGCCAATAGTTTTGAGCGGGACCGGATCCGCTCCCTTCAACTCATGGAACACGCGGCGACCCTCGTGGAGCAGCAGGCGAGTCCAGGTCAGGCGGCGGCATTCTACCTAGCATACGCCTCGCAGGTTCTGGCTGGCCGTGGCCAGTACGGCGCGTGGAAGCTCAGCGCGCTGCGCGACACCAGCAAGCAGCCGGCCTACGAAAAGGGGCACCACTACGGGTGGCGCCATGGCAAAGCCCCCCCCGCCGCGCCGGTCGATAAAGAGGGAAATCCCGTGTACCACCACGTGCCGGAATCTTTCAAGTCGGCGCGGACGGACGGGGAACGTTGGCGCTGGCTCCTGCACCGGGCGAAGACGATCGATCCGGGTGTCGCAAACAATGTCGCATGGACGTTTGCCGAATTCCTGCACGGACAATTCGGCGTGCAAACCATGGCGGAGTACGGATGGTTCTTCCACGGGGCGCGGTCGCGGCAGGCCGATGTCAAAAAGGACATCAGCGGCACCTTCCAACTCCACACGCTGGACCGCGACGAAACCATTACCAAGCTGGCAACCGGCATCCGGCGTTTTACGCTGCCGAACGAATTCGATTACATGAGGATCTACCAGGGGTTCACGGAGGATCCGCAAAGCGGATATAGCGAGTCCGCCCTGAACAAACTGGCGGAAATTTTCAGCAACCGGAGACAATACCCGGAGTCGGCGACGTACTGGGCCCAGAGTATCGAACGCCACGGCCCCGGCCGCAACAACTGGAAGAAGGAGCGGGTTCATCAGATCCAGGCCTCCTGGGGTCAATTCGAACCGATCATGTCTCAACCGGCCGGCACGGGTGCAACGGTCGACTACAAGTTCCGGAACGGACGGAAAGTGCATTTCACAGCGCACCAGGTCGAAGTCAGGGCGCTTCTGAATGATGTAAAATCATATCTGCGGAAAAATCCTGGCGAACGAATGGACTGGAACCGGATTCAGATCGGCAATCTCGGGTACCGGCTGGTCCACGAGAAGAACACGAAGTATGTGGGGGCCAAGGTGGCGTCCTGGACCCTAAAGCTCAACCCGGCGCCATCTCATTTCGACCAGCGCGTCACGGTCACAACCCCGTTGCAAGAAGGAGGAGCCTACCTTGTCACCGCCCGCATGGACGGTGGAAACACCTCCAAGGTTGTGTTGTGGATCAACGACACGATTATTGTAAAGCAGCCCCTCGCGACCAACATCCCGGGTCAGCCGTCTGAGGGCCCCGCCTACTATTTCGTCGCGGACGCCCGCACCGGGCTACCGATCGAAAAGGCAAACATCGAATTTTTCGGCTACTGGAAGCAATTGATCAAGGCCAAGAAGGGCCGCCACAAGTACAGGGTACAAACGTCAACTTTTGCCGAGTATACAGACTCACAGGGCCAGATCATTCCGGATCGCGCAGACATCATCCCTGGGAAAACCCAAAACGCCCATTGGATCGTGACCGCAACAACGCCGGAAGGGCGATTTTCGCATCTTGGTTATTCCTCAGTATGGGTGCAGGACTACTATGATCACGAGTACAACCAGACGAAGGCCTTCGGAATTACCGACCGGCCGGTCTATCGGCCAAGACAGTCGGTGCATTTCAAGTTCTGGGTTCGCAATGTAAAATACGACAAGGACAACACATCCAGCTACGCAAATCACGGCTTCACCGTCCGAATCCGGAATGCGAAAGGCGATGTGGTTCACGAGGCCACCCTACAGGCGGACGGATTCGGCGGAATCGACGGCACCTATGAGATTCCCGATGACGCGCAGCTTGGAGCCTACTCAATCGAAGTCACGGGGTACGGAACCGCGACGTTCCATATCGAGGAATACAAGAAGCCTGAATTCGAGGTGGTCGTGGACAGCCCCTCGGAGCCGATTATTCTGGGTGAAGCCTTCGCCGCAACCATCCGGGCCAATTATTACTTCGGCGCCCCGGTGACCGATGCCACGGTAAAGTACAAAGTCACCCGAACAGCACACTCGGCGCCGTGGTATCCGCCTGCGCCGTGGGACTGGTTCTATGGATCTGGGTACTGGTGGTTCGGCTACGACTACGAGTGGTGGCCGGGATGGAACCGGTGGGGATGCGCCCGACCCCGGCCATTCTGGTGGCCCGTTCACCCGGAACCGCCGGAGGTCGTCGCGGAAGCAGAGGTTCCTATCGACATGGACGGGACCGTGGCCCTGCGTATCGACACGGCGCTCGCAAAAGAAATGCATGGCGACAAAGATCACGAGTACAGCATCACCGCAGAGGTCCGGGACACATCCCGTCGCGCAATCGTGGGAGCCGGGAAAATCCTAGTCGGCCGCGAACCATTCAAGGTCCACGCATGGGTTGACCGAGGATACTACCGCATCGGAGATGTCGTCCGTGCGTCCATCACCGCACGAACGCTCGACGGGAAACCAGTACAGGGAAAAGGCCGTCTTATCCTGACCCAAGTCGCTTACGACAAAGAACACATGCCGGTGGAGACCGAAATGCAGTCCTGGAGCATCGACACCGATGCCGAAGGGATGGCACGACAGAAGATCTCTGCCTCGGCGGAGGGACAGTACCGAATTTCCTGCAAGTTGACAGACGCGAAGGGCCAAACGATCGAAGGGGCACACGTATTCGTGATTCACGGCGAAGGTTTTGACGGACGCGAATTTCGTTTCAGGCAACTGGAACTCGTTCCGGACAAGGAATCATACGGGCCCGGCGACACCGTCCAGCTGGCGATCAACGCGGACCAACCACGAGGAACGGTGGTTCTCTTTGTCCGGCCGGCGAACGGAGTCTATCTGCCCCCGTCCGTAATTCGGCTGAAGGGCAAGTCCACCATCGTGCCCATTGACGTTTCCAGGAAGGACATGCCGAATTTCTTCGTGGAAGCCTTCACGGTATCGAATGGAAAAATTTACACGGAGGTAAAGGAGATCGCGGTGCCGCCCGAGCAGCGGATGATCAACGTGGACCTGGTTCCGTCCCGGGAGGGTTATGAGCCGGGTGAAGAGGCGTGGGTGGAGGCACGCCTAACCGATCATGAGGGAAACCCGCTTCAGGGAACGGCCGTGATGACGATCTACGACCAGGCCGTCGAATACATCTCCGGCGGAAGCAACGTGTCCGACATCCGGGAGTTTTTCTGGAAATGGAGGAGAACACATCACCCTGCCACGGAAAACAATTCGAAACGACACGAAACGAACCAAATTCCCCGCGGCGAGAAAACGATGGCAGCGTTGGGCATCTTTGGGCATTCGGTGGCCGACGAGCTTAAAAACTCGGGGCGGGCGGGAGGAAAACTCAGCCGCGAAGTTCGTTCCTCCATGCAAATGAGCACCGCCATGCCAGTGGCGGGAGCGACGATGAAAGAAGCCGACACCTTCATGCCCCCGGATACTGCGGTCGAAGAAGGCGATCTCTCCGCCCCCGGCGTTGCGCCTGACGCCGTCGAGCCCGTGGTCCGGACAAAATTTGCCGATACAGCGTACTGGAATGCAGGGCTTTCGACCGACGAAAGCGGCTTTGCCAAGGTCCGGCTCACAATGCCGGAAAACCTCACCGGTTGGGTGATTCGCACCTGGGGGCTAGGTCATGGGACACGCGTCGGCGAAGGGTCGTCCGAGACGGTAACAACCAAGAATCTTCTTCTCCGGCTGCAGGCACCCCGGTTCTTTGTGCAGAAGGACGAAGTTGTGCTGTCTGCCAACATTCACAACTACCTGGAGGACGAGAAGGACGTGCGAGCAGTCCTCGAGCTGGATGGGGACACCGTGGAACTCATGTCACCTACTGAGGTCGAGGTTCGCGTCGCCTCCAACGGGGAAGCCCGAGTGGACTGGCGCGTTAAAGTGGTGAAGGAAGGAGAGGTCACCATACGCATGAAGGCGCTGACAGACGAAGAATCGGACGCGATGCAGCTGACCTTCCCCGTGTATGTCCACGGCATGCTGAAGACCAAATTGTTCAGCGGCGTCATTCGTCCCAACAAGACGTATGCAAAAATCGACGTCATGGTCCCCGCGGAGCGTCGCCCGGAGGAATCGAAGCTGGAAATCAGGTTCACACCAACGCTGGCAGGAGCGATGGTTGATGCTCTCCCCTACCTCGTGGAATATCCGTACGACTGCACCGAACAGACTCTCAACCGGTTCATCCCCACCGTGCTCACGCAAAAAATCCTCCTGAACATGGGGATCGACCTTGAAGCGGTCCGGAACAAGCGCACGAACCTCAACGCACAAGAACTCGGCGTCGACACGGAGCGAGCTCGCCAGTGGAAACGATTCGACCGGAACCCGGTGTTCGACGAGGAAAAAGTGACGCGGATGGTGAAAGAAGGGCTCAAGGCACTCTACAACATGCAATTGCAGGATGGCGGATGGGGCTGGTTCAGCGGCTGGAGGGAACAGTCCTGGCCCCACACCACGGCGCATGTCGTGCACGGACTCCAGCTTGCCCGGGCAAGCGGTGTTGCGATCGCCCCACATTCCATCCGGCGCGCCGTGAAGTGGCTCGAGAAGCACCAGAACCGTGAAGTTGAGGAAATACAAAGCGACGGGCGGGGCAAAACTCGGGCAGATAACCTGGACGCCTTTATATTCATGGTTCTGGCCGACGAGGACATCGTCAACCGCGAGATGCTGAACTTACTCTACCGCGACCGGAATCACCTGGCGGTGTATGCGAAGTCGATGTTGGCCATCACGCTTCACAGGTTGGGGGAAATGGAAAAGCGGGACATGTTGGCGCGAAACATCGAGCAGTACCTGGTTGTCGACAATGAAAACCAGACCGCCTACCTGAACCTGCCCAACGGTGGATATTGGTGGCACTGGTATGGCAGCGAATGGGAAGCCCACGCGTACTACCTGAAGCTGCTCGCCCGCCTCGAGCCCACCGGTGAGAAGGCCGCCGGGCTGGTAAAATACCTGCTGAACAACCGAAAGCATGCGACATACTGGAACTCCACGCGCGACACCGCGATCTGCATCGAGGCCATCAGCGAATACCTACACGCCAGCGGCGAAGACGATCCGGACATGACGGTCGAACTGCTGGTGGATGGCCAGGTAAAGAAGGAGGCCCGGATCACGAAGAACAATCTGTTCTCCTTCGACAACAAGCTGTTGATCGAAGGCACGGAGATTTCATCCGGGAAACATTCCATCGAGATTCGCCGGACCGGAGAAGGTCCTGTGTACTTCAATGCGTATATAACCTATTTCACGCTCGAGGATTACATCCGAAAAGCCGGGCTTGAGATCAAGGTTTGTCGCGACTATTACCGATTGAAGCGCATTGAGAAAACGGAACTCGTCGCTGGTTTGCGGGGTCAGGCCGTCGGTCAACAGGTGGAGAAGTACAAACGGGAGCCGCTGGCGGACCTGAGCACCTTGCGCAGTGGCGACCTCGTGGAAATCGAACTCGTGATCGAGAGCAAAAACGACTACGAGTACCTGGTTTTTGAGGACATGAAGCCGGGCGGCTTTGAACCGGTCGATGTGAGAAGCGGTTACACCGACAACGCCATGCGGGCGTACGTGGAATTCCGAGACGAACGTGTTGTCTTCTTTCTTCGCCGGCTGGCCCGCGGAAAGCACAGCGTCGCGTATCGCATGCGGGCGGAAACACCCGGCTTCTTTAGCGCACTCCCGACGAGGGGATACGCCATGTACGCGCCCGAACTAAAGGCGAACTCCGATGAGATCAAGCTAATCGTGGAGGACTAGGTACGCTTCGACACTTCGCCTCCAGACCTTCCCCACAACAGCCATGAGGTCGAGACCCATACTCCTTATTGACCGGGCCGGCAACGTCGGCTGGATGGGGAAAAACTGCCCTTACGTTTTGGGGCCCAGGAGTTCGATCTTGTACCCATCCGGGTCTTCCACAAACGCGAGGACGGTGGTGCCGTGCTTCATCGGGCCCGGTTCGCGAGTTATGTTTCCGCCCCTCTCCCTGATCTTTTCGCAGGCCGCGTAGACATCGTTCGTTTCGATCGCGATGTGGCCATACCCAGTTCCAGGGTCGTAGGAATCGGTGTCCCAATTATGGGTCAATTCCAGCACGCACGACTCTGATTCGGGTCCGTACCCGAGGAACGCGAGGGTGAACTTCCCGTCCGGATAATCGTTCTTGCGAAGCAGTTCCATGCCGAGGGTCTCGGTATAGAATTGTATGGAGCGATCGAGGTCGCCGACACGAATCATGGTATGAAGTAGTCTCATGAACACTCTCCTGTTGTTTTCCTGGCTTCCCGGTTTCCCGCCTTCACCCCTGAAGACTCCGGCGTGCCATGCAGGTTTTGAAGGAACAGTAATGCGAGCGGCGGCTTCATGCGTCAATAAACTTTGCCCATTCCTGTTGCTTCTCTTCGTGACAAATCCATTGCGAGAGGCCGTGGAGTAAGGGCGGGGCCCCAGGTCCTCGGCGTTGCCCCCTGAAAATCCGCACCCTGAAGTCACCGACGACAGCTCATTTCTTCAGGTTCTCGATCTCGATTTCCTCCTCTAGGTCCTCCCGCTCGATTCCAAGGATCTGACAATAGAAAGTCAGCTCTCCGTCGATCGCGGCCCGGATTGCTTTCGCGCTGCGGAATCCGTGCCCTTCTCCGGGAAAGGTGACGTACGCCACCGGTATCCCTTTTTTTCGAAGTGCGTCCACCATCCTTTCCGCCTGATTGGGCGGAACGACCTTGTCCTTCAGGCCCTGGAAAAACGCGACGGGACATTCCAGCCGGTCGGGGAAGTGGATTGGCGATCGTTCCCGGTACATCTCGAGGCACTCAGGATAGGGCCCGACCAACCGGTCGAGATACCGGGACTCAAACTTGTGTGTATCCTGAACCAACGCTTCGAGATCGCTGATGCCGTAATAGCTCGTTCCGGCGTGAAACACGTTCTCAAACGTGAGGGCCGCGATGGTGGTGTATCCCCCCGCGCTTCGCCCGGTAATAATGAGGCGATTGGGATCCGCCAACTCCTGTTCCACCAGATGCCGTGCGCCGGCCACGCAATCCTCCACATCGGCGATGCCCCACCTTCCATCGAGCTGATCCCGGTAAGGCCTGCCGAACCCGGTGCTGCCGCGGTAGTTCACGTCCAGCACCGCAAATCCCCTGCTGGTCCAGAACTGAACCCGAAGGTCCAATGCAGTCGTGGCCGCGCCCGTGGGTCCCCCGTGGCTCTTCACGATCAGAGGCGGTCGCTGATCGGGTGGAGCCACTGCATCCGGGTGAGTCGGCGCATAATAGAACGCGTGCGCCGTCTCGTCCCCCTGCGTGGCAAACGTGACATGTCGGGGAAAAGAAAGCTCATCGCTGTCCAAGTCGATGCGAACACTTCGCCGAATCACGTGCCTCCGCTGATCCTCCAGCCGGTATCCGACAACGGCGGGCGCCTCCCGTGGCGATGCGCCACAGTAAACGAACCCGTCCGGTAGTGCATGAAGGGAATGAATCTCGGAGTCCGGCGCCTTGATCCGCGTCTGCTCTCCCGTTTTTAAATCCACCCGGCACAAATGCCAGACGCCGCGTTCGTTCACCGCCGTGACGAGGCTGGATTCGCCGAGCAGGGCGTACGTCGACATCCCGAATACCCATTGTGGGAGCCCCATCTCCGCCTCGGCGGAGAAAACAGAGCTTACCGTGCTACCGTCCCACCGATACAGGTTCCACCACCCGGTGCGGTCGGAAACGAAGAACAGGCTGCCGTCCTCCGCCCACCGGGGCTGGAACACGGACTCCGCCACGCCGCCGGCAATCAATTCCTCCGACTGTACCGAGCCCTTCTCGTCCAGACTCGCGACGCGAAGCTCCGTCCCATTCCACGGCATGTTGGGGTGGTTCCATGTCATATATGCCAGCCTCGAGCCCCCGATATTTAACACTGGGTTGGAGTAGAAATCGTTTCCGGCAACCAGCGGCTCCGGCCTCCCTTCCGTCATGGCCGGGATAGACCCAATATAGTTGCGCGGTTCCGCGCCGGTCTCCGCTTCCTCTTCCACCACGCACACGATCCGGTCCTGACGGGCGTCAAACGTGCCGTCCGCATATCGACGGCCGCCCCCCGTGGTTACCTGTATGGGCGCCAAACCCAATTCAACCCGGTAGAGTTGCTGGTCAACATCGTTGGAAAAGAAGACAACGTCGTCATGCACGAAAAAATCGCCCCCTCCATACTCATGGGCCCGCGTTCGTACGTTGTACTCCGGCGGCGTGACGTCAGCGCACCGGGCATCCAGCCCACGCCGAACCAGAACGCACCTCCCCGCCTCGGCGGGACGGCTTTCAACCCAATAGACGCATCCGCCTTCAGTCCTGAGCTGACCAAAGTGTATCGCGTCCTCGACGAGCATTTTCGATGTGATCGACGAAGACCAAGTGCCGTAGGGACGGGCTTGTATCTGCTCCGGGTGCGTGTCCATGAGAATGGAAAGAATACGCGGAGGCCGAGCAAGGTGTGAAGCAAGAATGCGAAGGGTAAATGACTGGACGAATTCTCCAGTTCCCGAAACACTTGTGCGGATTCCCGCGCCAACAGAAGTCGCTTGCCTTCAGGCCCCATCAGTGGAATCCGGCGGCGAGAATAATACGGAGGCAGAGAACCTGGCACGGAACCGGATTTGCCGCGATTGCGTTGCCGACTGCAGGTGCAGGCAGGCCTCTCACCTGAACCAACACTTGGCTTTTTCATCCGGGCCTGGCTGGAAACCCATTACAAAGCCCCCTGTTCCATGCACGTGACCAGGCAACCTCCGCCCACTTTTCCTCCCCACAAGACGGGGTTGCAGGAATCGGCCGATCCGGCTACATTGGCGGCGATCCCCTGATCCCCCACGGAGGGGTGGCAGAGTGGACGAATGCGCATGACTCGAAATCATGTTTACCTTCACGGGTAACGGGGGTTCGAATCCCTCCCCCTCCGCCACGGCTTCATCCCTTTATGATCCAATGACTTACGAATCAAGCTCCTCTGCCAAATGGCTCCGTCATGACGGTTCGTCAAAATCAGCCCGTTGTCCGCGACGTTGCTGTATCTGCAGACACGGGTTCTCCGTTTGATCGAGCGGCTGTGACTGGATAGAGCAAAAACGACGTTGCTGTCTCGGCCAGGGGTAGATAATTTAAGAATGTTCGCGTATTCGTTGGGGTCCCGGCATGGGGCTCGAATCCGAGGTAGAATGGGCAACATGCACCCAAATCGGACTATGATGGGCGGGTTCACACTCATTGAACTCCTGATGGTGATCGCGATCATCGCGATCCTGACCGTCTTTCCGATGACAACCCGGGCGGAGGTAAAAGTCCTCGAGCACACCGTTCAACACCTGACCTTGCAGAACCCGTCCTGGACCTTGTGGCTGCATGCAGACAGGGGCTGGGACATTGTCCGCATTGCCGAGAAGACAACCAGCGGGGAATTCCGGTTAGGGCGGTTCTTCTCCCCTGGATACCGCCCGAAAACGGATCACGTTCACGACGGCGGGATGAAATTGGAAGGAACGGTTCAGCCCCACCGTGATGCCGAAGTCAGCCTGGAGATCGAAGCGCGGGAGGACGGGAGCCTGGTGACAAGGCGTGTATGGAAGTCAACACACAGCACGGTGACGGAAACGACCACGTACGACGCTGAACTGCCCCGGTTCCACCGACGGGTTGTTTTTAACGCAAACGAACCCTTGGCGGAGGTTTTTGTCGAGGCTCGATGCACAGACCGGGACAAGGCTCACAAGAGCTATTTTTTGCCTGAGAACGGGCGGTTCACCATGGACGGGCCGCAAACAACCGGTTTTCTTCCATTTATCGAGGGGGTCGATCCGACAACCGGGCTGGGACTGGGCATCCAACCGTTGGAGGGCACGTCGCGGACCTGGCGGATGGCTTTCGGCGATCCCGAACGGGGCGACGACAAGCATCCACTACACGCCCATCGGAACTACTTCGGCATCGGTATTTACTCGCCGCTTCTTTCGTACCGGGAGCCGCCATATGAGCACTCCATCTCGTTTGCCGGGTACATATCCTTGGGAGGAAAGCGCCCGATTGACATCGAGACCCTGGAGATTGAACTGGCCAGGGCTTGGCCGCAAAAACTGGTCGCCCGTCCAAACGAGGGCAACACCCTGGGCGTCATGATCCGGAACCATACGAGCGAGGCCCGCGACGTTGCGCTCCGAATTGTTCTCCAGCACGGCATACACGAAGAAGCTGTTCTCGAGGAGCTTCATTTCGTCCTGCCTCCCGGCCGGACCGAAAAAAGTTTTCCGATCGACACGACCGACCTTCTTTTTGGGATCGGTGTGGAAACGTCGATGACCGAAGTCGATACCGGCAGATCACATTTGCTCAAAGAATTTTTTACCGTATGGGATGGCTATTACCGCGTCTCGCCCCTGATGGGCATACACAACGTGGGCGGCGAGCGAGGCGTGCTCGTCAAAACCGTGGCCAGCGAACGCCAAGGGTACGTGGGCATACGGGAAATCTACAACTGGCCACAGAACTCGGTCTTCGACATGACGCCGGAAACCGACTGGTATCTG
>CAZTAB010000265.1:0-8007 GCA_964611475.1 uncultured Verrucomicrobiota bacterium
CGTTGTCGAAATCCGCCCATGTTCCCTCGCCCCCCTCCAGGCCGGACGACTCGGCAACATTGACGAGTTTCTTTCCCCCCTGGTTGTGAAAAAGCGGACCGCCGGTGTAGATATCCGTCCAGCCGTCCCCATCAAAATCCGCGAATGCCACCAGGCCGTTGGAGTCGACCCCGTACTCCGCGGCCACATTGCGGAATCCCGCGTGCGCCGCGTCAATCCATGAACCGAAAAAGCAAACGAAAGCCAAAGCGGCAAGCGTAACATCGGACTTCCACAGACTGGGATTCATTGTGTACATGCAAGACTCCTTTTCCCGGACTCCCCTCATGCCGCGCAGGATTGAAGGGCAAAGTCAAGCCAGACCGACCCGGGGACCACGCGCCGATAGCACACATTAAAGAATGAGGGCCGGAGCCCGGGCCCGCCTGGAGCCGCGCCCGAACGGGGCGGCACATTCACTCACGAGGCTCTTCCCCGTGGAATTCCCGGCGGGACAATGCCGAAAAAACAACAGATATTTGTCCGGCATACAACAAAAGAACCAGGCTATGGGTATAACCGCTCCGCGCGCCATTCCTTCCCCTTCCGCACGAAGCGCAGGCGGTCATGAAGCCGGTCGGAGCGGCCCTGCCAGAATTCGATGCTGACGGGGCTGACCAGGTAGCCGCCCCAGAACGGGGGCAACGGAACTTCATTGCCCGGGTGCTTGGCGTCGAACTCGCGCACCCTCGATTCCATCGTGGCCCGCTGGTCCAACAACCGGCTCTGGTTGGAGGCCCACGCCCCGATCCGGCTGCCCCTGGGCCGCGAGAGGAAGTAGGCCTCGGACTCCTCCCTGCTCAGCCGTGACACCTTTCCCTCAATGCGCACCTGCCGCTGCAGCACGGCCCAGTGCAAGACAAAAGCCACGTACGGATTCGCGTCCAGCTCTTCCGCCTTTCGGCTTTGGTAGTTCGTGAAGAAGCGGAACCCGCGCTCGTCGAATC
The DNA here is from genome assembly GCA_964611475.1 of uncultured Verrucomicrobiota bacterium. GTDB lineage: Bacteria > Verrucomicrobiota > Kiritimatiellia > SLOV01 > SLOV01 > CAUZEO01. The sequence continues at coordinate 987 of CAZTAB010000265.1, forward strand.
CCTTGAGCAGCATGCAGCGCGCCGAGGGACGGCCCTCCGGCGATACGCTGGCAACCACAATCGTTTCCGGCAGCAGAATCCCCGCCCGAGCCGCCGCGTCGAACCACTCCGCGAAAAGTTCGATCGGATCACGCCCGGCCGACGCTTCCGGCAACCCCGAAACGATGCCCCGGCCCATGGTCAGAATGCACCGCACCTTTTGAAAAAAGTTCATTGCTTCAGGAACTCATACGCGCTTCCCGCTTTCCCGGCACTGTTTTTTTCAGCAAAGCTCTACCGGGACAGGCATTCTTCTCCTAGCACATTGATGTGAAGGACGTGCACGTAGATCTGCCCCTCCCCGACAGCGGGTACTTTGTTGCCCAGCTGGGGAAGGCGGAGCTTGCACAGGAGGAAAGGACCGGAAAACTGAGGATTGCGTCCGTGGAACTCACCTCTGCGGTATTGATTCTGCCGGCCAAAAACAAGCATCATGACATTTGGAGATCTCAGGAATGGACCTCCGCAGCGGAGGCGGAATTGTGTGTCCGGGCTGCCGAGTACCAGCTCCAAAAAGTGCAAGGAGTCTACGCGCAGCGCGCCCTCTCCCGCCGAGCTGTCGTTTGCGTGATGGACCACGCGGACAGCATTTCCCCCGTACCCGATTCCGCTCGACCATTTGCCGGTCTCTACTATGGAATGCCACATTTCTTCGCTGCGACGCGTGACCGCTAGCCCACTGTAGAGTCATTGTGGGGGCTTCCACCAAAACCTCGCCCGGGGATGCCGACTCGCGCCGGCTGTACGATTTAGCAGGGCAAGTTGTCGTCACTCTGGGTGAAATCCATAACCGGACATTGACCCGTTCGTGCCCCATGCTTAGTCTGCATCGTTGAAATGAGCGGCTCACACCCAACTTTTGTTGAAAATAAGGACGTCCAGTTCTATCAGGAAAACGGCTACTTCCTGTATCACCATCCCCTTTTGCCTTCGGGGAAGTTCACCCGGCTGCGGGCATCCTTCGAGCACATGCTGGATCGGCTGCCCGAGGGCTCGCGACCGGAGGGAATGGATACCCCGCACTTTGCCTTCCCGGAACTTTTCGAATCGCTGTTCGCCGACGAGGTTCTTGACTTTGTCGAGCGATTCATCGGCCCCGACATCATTCTGTGGTCGAGTCACTTCCTCTGCAAACCCCCGGGCAAGGGACTCGTCGTCCCCTGGCACGAGGATTCCAGCTATTGGGGCGACACGCTCAAGCCCCACAAGGTCATGACCATCTGGCTGGCCATAGACGATTCCACCGTTGAGAACGGATGCATGCGGGTCATTCCCGGCACGCACCATGGTGGGTTTTCCGAGTACGAGCCCGTGAGCCGGGAAGCGAATGTGTTTCCCTCCCAAATCAAGCCGGAGCTCGTCGATGAAAGCAGGGCGGTGGACCTGGCCATCCGGGCCGGCGAGTGCCACGTTCACGACGCGAAGCTGATGCACGGGTCAAACGCGAACAAGAGCAACCGGCGACGTTGCGGCTACACCATGCGATACATGCCGGCCGACTGCAAATTCACGCCGCCAGAGGGAATGAAGCACGTGATCTATCTTGCGCGGGGAAAGGGGCGGGCGGGAAACGCCTATGGCGATCCCTCCCGGCCGTATACACCTGGAGCTGACCGCTGGTGCGGCGGGATGCTGGGTCGCTGATTCAATGCGCATACTGATCATCGGCGCCGGATCGATCGGCGAACGTCACCTTCGAAATTTCCTCCGCATCGACGGCGTACAGTGCTCTTTCGTCGAGCCCAATGAGGCCAGGCGCGCCGAAATCTCCGCCGCTTATGACGCGCAGCATGCATTCGAGCAGTGGACAGACGCGGACCCCGACGACTTCGACGGCACCGTGGTCTGCACCCCCGCCAACCATCACGTGCCTCTGGTTGCGCAACTGCTCGACAATGGAGTGACAGGGATTTTATGCGAGAAACCCCTAGCCACCGAATCCGGCGGGATTGCCGAACTGAAGCAGAAGATTCAGGCCCGATCCGCCAGCGTAGGCATCGCGTTCTGCTTCCGTCACCACCCGGTCTTCGTCGAATTGAGGGACCGCTTCCTGCAGGGGGACCTCGGCGAGGCCCGCGCGGCTTTCGGGTTCACCTCCCAGTACTGGCCGGCCATGCGCCCGTTCTGGCCGCCACAGTATGCGGTGCGGCGGGAGACCGGCGGAGGCGCTCTGAGTGACCACGTGGTTCACCTGATCAACTTCCTGGAGTGGACCCTGGGGGCCGTTGAGTCGGTCTCGGCATTTCAACGCCACATGGAGCTCCCGGACATTTCGACCGAAGACGCGGGAACCATCTCGATGCGGTTTGCCGGCGGCCAAATTGCGGTGCTGACGATCTGCCTGTACCAGCGAAACATCCAGTCACAATTCGAACTGGTCGGCGACACCTCCACCGCGCGAATCCGCCTCGGCGCGGACCGGCTGCAGATATATCGAGACGCATCCGGAGACTGGGAGGACGGCACAGCCCACGACCTTGATCGCGACGGGATCTTCCTTCTGCAGGCAAAACACTTCATGGCCTGCCTGCGTGGAGAAATGGAACCTCGCTGCACCGTGGCGGAGGCGGAGCAGACGCTCCATACGATCCTTGCTGCGGTCGAGTCATCCGATGGCGACAGCCGGTTCGTCGCGTGCCGGCAATTGTGATCCGCCGGCCAATGCTGATTCGAGCTCGCGCTTTCATCTTTATGGGGAGAACGGAACACGAGGCGGTTACGGATACGAAATCAGGGAAAGGACGGATTCGGATGAATTTCATGGACAGCACGATGCTGCTGGTGGGCACGGCTCCCCAGTATTTCTTCGACAATGTCGTGATGGAGCAGATACAGGACCTGACCAAGGTCTTTCACAGCCCGGCAAAGGACCCGGAACCCGTACTGCAGAAAGATCGTCCCTGGGAGCACGTCCCCTATTTTACCGTTTGTGGTTGGAGCGTCGTGCGCGACAGCCAGTCGGGCGAATTCAAATGCTGGTATGAGGACTGGCAAATCAACCCGCAGGGAACGCACGCGGAGGGGGCAGCGCCGGATCGGCCAACCCTCGAGATCACCCCCTCGCGCATGTGCTATGCACGAAGCGATGACGGCCAGACATGGCAGAAACCCGCCCTGGATTACAGTGTCGAGGACGGGAAAAAGACAAACGTCGTCTTCGGAAATCCCTCGCATCTGAGGGCGGAGTCCTCGACGGTCATCGAAGACTTGCTCGAATCGGACCCGGCGAAACGCTTCAAGACCTTCTACGGCCATATCGCCCCCGCCGGGTATGTGGTCAGCATCGCTCATTCGCCGGACGGGATACGCTGGACACCGTCCAATCCACCGGAATTCGGGCACCTGGGCACCGGCCTGGGGGACGTGTACATGGTGTTCCAGGATCTCGAGTCCCACGCCTACCGGCTGACCGGCCGCCACCAGGGAATCCTGACGGTGCACCATGACGCCAGACGGCCCCAGACACCATGTGTCTTTTTTCACCCGACCTATCCCCGCGACGCGTCCCGCGCCAACAAGCGCAGAGTCTTCCAGGCCACCAGCACCGACCTAGTCCATTTCTCGTCGCCCCATTGCATCATCACGCCCGACGAAGACATCGAGAACCTGGATGAAACATTCTACGGGATGGCGCAAATCCGGATGGGCCAAGGCTATCTCGGCTTCCTCAACACCCTGCACGAAGTCTCCAACACCATGAATGTCCGCCTGGTCCACAGCCGCGACGGCTGGTCCTGGCACCACCTCAACCATCGGCAGCCGTGGCTCACGACCAGCGAAGATTCATGGGACAGGAACATGGTGAACATTTCCTCCCCGCCGATCCGGGTCGACGACGAGCTCTACGTCTTCCACGGCGGGGCCCGCAACCATCACGACTGGTGGATCAGCGGTCTGCAGGAAGAACTCGACGTGCCGGAGGCCTTCACCCTAGACGAAGTCGGGTACGGCCTCGGACTGGCCAGACTACGACCCGACGGGTTCGTCTCCCTGGATGCGGGCCCGGTTCGCGAAGGGGTGATGGTCACCCGGGCGCTGCGGACAAGCGGAAAACAACTCGTTCTGAACGCCGACTGCGGCACCGGCGGATGCATCCGGGTCGAAGCGACCGATGCAGATGAAAATGTATTGGGCGGGTGTGCCCTCGACCGGTTCGATACGTATACGGGGGACAGCCTGAACGCGGTCATGACCTGGCAGGGGAAACCGGACATCCCGCACTCCGGGTGCCTGCGGCTCCGTTTCTTCATGAGAAATGCGGCCCTGTATTCGTTTGCTTTTGCCTGAGCAATGCAGCCGGGTCCGGGGTCAGCCGCGCAACGCCCCGTCCGTGCCGCCGTCGGCTTCGCTCCGGCCCGCCGCGGGTTGACATCCACTGTACGCACACCCCGATGTGCAGGTTTCGTCCACGATGACCTTTGTCAGACCGGGTAATCCGGGTCGAAGCCGATCCCAAATCCACTTTGCCAAGTTTTCACTCGTCGGGTTTTCCAACCCTTCGACCTCATTCAGGTACCGGTGATCAAGCTGGTCGAACAATGGCTGAAACGCCTCTTTCAGCTCGGCGAAATCCATGACCCAGCCAAAATGGGGATCAACGCCCCCCCCCACGTGGACCGTCACCTGGAACGAGTGGCCATGGAGCCGTGCGCATTTGTGATCCCCCGACACGTTGGGAAGGCGATGTGCGGCCTCGATGCTGAATTTGCGATAGATTTCCATGCCAAGGAAAATCAATCTCCCTGCCGTATCAACGCGAGAAACTCGCTGCGGGTTGACTGCGATTCCCGGAACGCTCCCCGCATCGCGCTGGTCACGCAGGCGCTGGCGGGTTTCTTGATGCCGCGAATGATCATGCACATGTGCGCAGCCTCCACCACCACAGCCACTCCCTTGGCATCCAGTTCGGTCATCAAGAGATCCGCAATCTCCTCGGTCATCCTCTCCTGTCCCGGGAGGCGACGCGAGACCTCGTCCACGACCCGGGCCAGCTTGCTCAGGCCGACGATCCTTCCATTGGGCAGGTATCCAATGTGCACCGTGCCGGTGAAGGGAAGCATGTGGTGCTCGCACATGCTGGAGAACCGGATCTCCTTCACCAGCACCATCTCGTCATACTTCTGGGTAAAGAATTTTTTCAGGTGGACCGCAGGGTCTTTGTGCAGCCCGCCGAGAAGCTCCTTGTACATCCTCGCCACCCGGTCGGGCGTCTCCCGCAGACCCTCCCGGTCCGGATCCTCGCCCACCGCGGCCAGGATCTGGCGAATCGCATTGGCGATCTTTGCGTGGTCCATCTGATTTGACGCGTTGTCGTTCTGTTCCTGATCGGGCATAGTCTTCCGGATATCCTGCAGTTGACGGCGGGATGTTTTGAGGCAGAATCTAAATCAGAGCACCATGAGATGCAAACCCTAGCCACGGCTCCCGCCCTGCAGTGAAGCAGAATGACGGATTTTACGGTACCCAGAAAGAGATTCGGCCGCACCGGGCTGTCAATGCCGACGCTGACCTGCGGCGGGATGCGGTTCCTCCATTACCACCAGGACCCGAAAGACAAGAGCCTCGAAACGCTGATTCGACGGGGTCTCGAGCTGGGAATCGATCACATCGAAACCGCACGCGGGTACGGCACCTCCGAAGAGCAGCTCGGGGAGGTTCTTCCACTTCTGCCCCGGGATGAGGTTCTTGTGCAGACCAAGGTCGGCCCGAAGGCTTCGCCCCGGGAATTTCGAAAAACGGTCGAGCTGAGCCTGAAGACGCTCAAGCTCGACTATCTCGATCTCCTGACCCTGCACGGCATCAACAACCGGGAGATCCTCGAGTGGTGCCTGAAACCAAGGGGATGCCTGAGCGAGATTCTGAAGATGCAGAAGGAGGGCCTCTGCCGGTTTGTCGGATTCTCCACTCACGCGAATCTCCCCATCATTCTCGAGATGATCGATACGGGGGCCATGCAGTATGTAAACATCCATTGGTACTATGTGCAGCAGGTGAACTGGCCGGCCATCCTCGCGGCCACGCGCCAGGACATGGGGGTGTTCATTATCAGTCCAAACGACAAGGGGGGAAAGCTGTACGCGCCATCGGAAAAACTGAAGCGTCTGTGCAAGCCGCTGACCCCCATGCAGTTCAACGACCTCTGGTGCCTTGTTCCCGACGAAATACATACGCTAAGTATCGGCGCATCATGCGCGGAAGACTTTGACGAACATATCGAGGGATTCCGGCGCTACGAAGAGCGTGCCTCCATGACTGCGCCCATTGCAAAACGTATCGAAGCCGAAATGCGCACGGTGTTGGGCGACGACTGGTTCGACCGGTGGCACGTGGGGTTGCCCGATCACCGGGAGGTCCCCGGACTGGTCAATGTCCGGGAGATCCTGCGGCTCTGGAACTTCGCCAAGAGCCGCGACATGAGCGAGTATGGGAAGATGCGATATAACCTGCTTGGGAACGGTGGACACTGGTTCCCGGGCACGACGGCGGGAACGTTCAATGAGAAAAAGCTGTCCACGAGCATCCGGAACAGCCCGTTCGCGGACCGGATTCCCGGCGTCCTTCGCGAGGCCCATGCAATGATGGCGGAGCAACCGTTGCAACGGCTGACAGGCGGCGATTAGGGTGATGACATCCGGAATTCACATGCCAGGCTCGAGCGTCCTCGTCATCCGTGAACATTGGGTTTTTCCGCGGTCATGACCATCCCCGGCCATTTCGGCAAGATCCGGCCATGGCTGCTTCGCCGCCGGGAAACAGCGCAAAACCATCCCCCTGCAGTCATTTTCAGGCGTGACAGTTCCGTATCGCGCATGAAGAGTTTGGGAATGCGAGCAACCTTCAAACGCCGCGGGAAAGCCCGGTATGAATGATGGATTCTACACGGCCCTGGGCACCCCCCTCGATCCTCGAGGAGATCTGATCGAGGACAGTTTCCGCCGACAGGTTTCGGACCAGATTGCCGCCGGTTCCGCCGGCCTGCTGG
>CAZTAB010000266.1:0-3384 GCA_964611475.1 uncultured Verrucomicrobiota bacterium
AGTGGAGCGGGTTCGTGTCGCAATTCGAGGGAGACGAGGTTGACGCGCGGATCATTCCCGAGGCCATGATCAGCTTGTCGCCGGGCGGTTCCGGAAGCAACCTGGCCTTTTCCGCGGTCGCGACGCTGACCGGCCTTCCAAGAATGGCCAGGTCCTTGATTTCTGTCGGCATCTGGCAGAGGGCTACGGACGGGGCCGGCACGAAGTACCGGAACGTCCCGATCATGGACATGGACGGAGCGCTCTATATCGCGTTCTCTGGGGGGGCGCTCCTGGGTGCGGAGGAGCTTCCGCGGATGCGCTGGATGATCGATGTCCTGAAGGACGGCGCGACGACGACCAATAAGCTTGTGTCATCCGGCGCGGAATGGAAGTCGCGGTGGGATCTCTACGCGCAGTTTGAGAATCAGGGCGGGCAGCTCACGGATTCCGTCGCCTACCTGGCGGTTGCCGATGACTGGCGTGGGAGCCACGAGGCCGAGGTGGATGAACCCGAGAGTCAGGAGAGAGGGGAAGGAGGCTACGCTAGGCGGCCGGCATTGGAGCTGATGGGGTCGGTCCCCGTGAGCACCATCGTGAACGGTCGTGTGGGCATTAATGTCGAATCGGCGTCCGGAATCCACGGCGAGATCGAGGTCCAATGCGCGAGCGTGGAGGTGGCTATGGATGTGCACCAAGTGCTCCTCGGCAATATCGAGAATGTCGTCGAGGGGTTGGAGAAGGAGCCCATCCGAGTCTCCGTGGAGAGCCGGGCGGACGGAAGCGCCGTGGTCCTCCAGGTGCATGCCGAGAAGGTCGATATCTGGCTGGAGCAAAGGATCCGGCACCTGCTTAAAGATCTGGAAGCCCCCGCCGCAGCGGCGGACCCCCTGTAAAATCTTCGGGGCCTTCGCGGGTCGGGTCCGGGCCCTAGGTCGCCGCCTCCAGAAGTTTTTCTCCGGCCGCAGCGAGGGCGTCGGCCGGTGGATGTTGGGGGTCGAGGTCACCGAGGAAGGGGACCGTTCCGAGTATGGGTGCCTCCCCGTGCTGCTCGATGGTCAGAAGGTTGTCCCGCTCAATGTCGCCCCATGCCTTTCCCTCGGTTTCCACGAACACGATGCCGGCGGGGCGTATGCCCCCGGACCGCAGGTATGCCAGAGTCAGCAACGTATGATTGAGCGTCCCGAGTCCCGGGCGGGACACCACGATCACCGGCAGATCCAGGGCAGCCACGAGTTGGAGCGTCCAGGCGTTTGCCCCGAGCGGAACCATGATGCCTCCGGCCCCTTCAGCAAGGATTTCGCCATGCTGGCGCCCCAGCGCATCAAAGGCCAATGCGATTTTCTTGATATCGATTTTTGCGTCGGCCTGTCTTGCTGCCAGGTGAGGGGAGCATGCGGGCTCGAATCGATACGGGGACATGAGTTCATAGACCTCCGGGGGCGGATGCATTTGCGCTGCGCGCAAGCAGAAATCCAGGTCCGGGGCCAGGATCTTGTCGCCGATTCGTTCACAACCGGTTTGCACCGGCTTCATCGGGGCGGCGTTGACCCCTCTGCGCCGCAGTGCGGCCAGCAGGCTGGCGGTGACCACGGTTTTCCCCACTCCGGTGTCGGTTCCAGTGATGAAGAACCCAGGCATGATTCAGCTCCCCCCGCCGCATGTCGCCCTTTTTCGGTCGATCATCTGGACAATCGCTTTGCCGACTACCTTGGGCGCTTGGATAGGGAGGTCATGGCCGATGCCGGGAAGTTCGCGGAGTTCTCCGTCTCCTGTTGCGTCGGCCAATACCCTTCCTGCTCGTGGTGGAATGATTGCGTCTTCGCTTCCGTGAAGGACAACCGTATTGGGACAGTTCACGAGTGAATGGGGTCGAAGATCCTCCCGAAGAAGAAAGTCTAGGCCCGCGGCGAGCGAATCCTGCCGTTGCTCCGCCAGGGCCGTGATTCTTTCGTTTGAAACAGCGAAGGCGGGAGGGAGGGGCCGGGCTGACAGTCGCTGGAATGCCTTAATCGTGCGTACGGGGTCTTTTTTTAACCGGGCTTGCATGGAGCGCACGGCCTGCGGATCGACGCCAAGCGCCCAGGTTTCGTCACGGCAGAATTTCAGGGTGCAGCTGATGAGGCAAAGGCCGCTTATGAGTCGGGCGTGGTCCAGCGCGATGCGCAATGCCAGAATTCCTCCCAGTGACCAGCCGGTGATGTACATGGGACCTGCGTCTTGCAGGAGTCGGTTAATCCTCGAATATCCCTCCCTCGACAAAGCTGTAGGGTTCCCGGACTCGAGGGGAGGCAGGAGGTCCAGGGGGTCGAGCAGGTGAATTTGGAAGGAATGGGACAGTTCATCCTGCAGGGTTCGGAGCGCATCTGCCGGGTAGGCCCAGCCCGTAAGCAGGATCATTCCCGGCTTCATGACTCGTGCACAACCCTGATAATCGTTTCCGCCGCCTCCTGAAGTTCTTCCTCCGTGTACGCATACGTGATGGACAGGCGGAGACGGGCAGTTCCTGAAGGAACTGTGGGGGGGCGGATTGGAGCGGCTATAATTCCCTTTTCCCTGAGTTGTAGAGATATCCGCAGGGTGCGGTCGTTGTCACCCACAAGGACGGGAATGATTTGGCTTCGGGAGTCTAGGGTGTTCAGCCCTCCCTCCTGCAGGCGACGCCGGAGTGCGTCGGAGTTTTTCAGCACAACCTTTCCCCGGTGCGGCTCGGCGGAAAGGAGCTGAATCGCCGCCAACGCCGAGGCCGCGACACTCGGGGGAAGGGCGGTCGAGTAGATGACTGGCCTGGCCCGATTGACAAGCCAGCGTCGCATGAGGTTGGAGCATGCAACGAATCCCCCATAGCTTCCGAGTGCCTTGCTGAGGGTTCCGACACACAGTTGAACCTGGCGGGACAGGGTTGCTTCTGAAATTCTGCCACCCCCGATCGGCCCGAATATTCCGATGGCATGCGCTTCGTCCACTGCAAGCACGGCATCGTGCCTGGAGCATACCTCTGCTAGCTCCGGGAGCGGGGCCAGGTCCCCGTCCATGCTGAACACCGACTCCGTGACCACCAGTTTGCGTCCCGGTGGTTTAACCTTGCGCAGGAGAGAATCCAGATGGTCCGGGTTGTTGTGCCTGAAGCGGTGCCCCTTGGCACGGCTCTGGACCGTCGCGTCGATGATGCTTGCATGCGCGAGGCGATCGGTAAACACGTGATCGTTGCGGTTCGCCATGGCCGTGATCACCCCGATATTCGCCAGGAACCCGCTTCCGAAGGAGAGGGCAGCGGGATATCCCTTCAGCAAGGCGATCGCAGCTTCCAGTTCCTCGTGTACCGGGAGTGTTCCGCAAAGGAGGCGGGAGGAACCCGCTCCGGCGCCGTACTTCTCAAGGGCATCCCGGGCGGCGTCCCGAAGA
>CAZTAB010000267.1:0-6162 GCA_964611475.1 uncultured Verrucomicrobiota bacterium
GATCCGATTCTGGGCGGATTGAAGATGGGCCATGTCCACCGGCGCTTCAATCCCGGTGCGGAACCGGGTCCGAAACCAGATTTGGTCTCCGTTCCTTAATTCCACCTCCAGTTTTCGTGGCGTTCGCAGTGTCACCGGATACATGGGGATTTCGGAGTCGGATCCCGGGCTCACGGACGAGGCGGCCTTCACGGACAACGTGCCTCCGTCCCCAGGGGCAAATCGAATCGACAGGGTCGTGTCCCGGTCGCCCCCCCGCACATCATGAACAAAAGGGTTCATCCCCAGAAGACGTTGGCCGGCATCCAGGCTGTGGAGTACGGGAGCAGTTTCCACGAAATCCAGTCGCCCGAAACGATCCGTATTGTGAAAAGGACCCCCCGCAAAGGGCCAGGAGGTGATTTCCTGGGGGCCGGCGGCATAACGTTCCCGTCCAAACATCACGGCCCAGGGTTTGCGGGGTTCAGGCTTTGCTCCCAGGTCCGCCCAGGGAATGGCCAATTCGACGAACCATCGATCCTCGGCAATGGAACCCGAACTCTCGATGTTTCCGTTCCACGTGCTGTCAGAGCGCATGCCGTCGTAGATCGTTCCCAGGGCGTTCACGATCACGTGGAAATAATGGTCATGGCCGAATCCCCGGATAAACAGCTCAACACAATCGTCGCCATAGACCGGGGCGTCCCGTTTGGTAAGCTTGGCCCTCATGGTTTTGACCTCGGGCTCTTCACACTCGGCCGCCACGTAAAGATGCCGGTCATCCCAGGTCAGAAACGCCCGGGTATTCACCCGGGCGGGCTCCTCCCCTGTCCAGGGGAAAAATAAGGGGGCACACCCGGCGGATTCCCACGCAGGATCATCAAGCCTTCCATCAATCACCGGCGCGGTTGTGGCTCGGGGAGCGGCCAACGTGGGACGAATGTCCCGGGCAGGGGCAGAAATTGCATGCAACAAAACAAGGGATAAGGCGACGCGAAACAAGGTTATTTTCTCTCCAGGTAAACGGCGTAAACGCTCACGTCTTCCAAGCGAACCCCACCATAGTTTACCTGTACCCTGATTCCGCCCTGGCCACCGGAAATACTTTCCTTGTTCTTCCATTTCACAGGTACATGGAGACCGGACTCGGTTATGGGAATCGCATTTTCTCCGGAGTACTCGGGCAGAGGAACAAAACCATCGTCGACCAGTTCAACCGTGACCGCGGCGTGTTCTGATGCGAGGTCGACATTAAGATATACTCGCGCATCTTCGGATCCGGGATCGATCGGGCAGGAGATAAAATGCGGTGTTCCCAGGATCGAGGTCAGGCACTTTGTGTTCCCGTATTCACTGCAACGGACACAGGCCATCCGGTCGCGCGGCCAGGTCGCCAGGTAGGCCCCGGTATGGGCGACCCCGTACCAGAAACAGGTCTTCTCACCTATATTCTCGAATCCCTGGCCCTGCAAAAGTCTCGCGTCCCATTCCTCCTCGGCAATCCAGTTTTCCGCCGCGCTCATGATGGGGATGTCGGGAACCGGCTCATGGTAATGGAGCCCATCCGGGCTGGTCATGAAGCCAATGTTTATGCGGACGTGTTTTCGTTCGCCCTCGTACAATGGGTTCCAGCGGTAGTCGCCATAGAAGGCCAGAATCACGTTCCCCCGGTTCCATAGTCCTGCCCCAATATGGTTTTCTTTTTCCGGGCGCTTCAATATCGGCGGCATCCAGGGGTTCACGCTTCGGTTGTGATCGTACTCATGCCGTTCTCTGTTTAAGGGGGTGGCCGGGGCCATGGGCCAGTGTTCGAAATCCTTGGAGACAAGGATTTCCATTTTTCGTCCCGCGGCGGTACCGCCCTGACCGCAAACCATGTAGGTGTCATCCACCTTGGTCAGGCCCGACATTTCAATGAGAGGCCCCACGGGGTTGTTGGGTGACACATCCCATTCCAGACCGTCCGCGCTGTACGCCACGGATAACTGCCCGTGATACTTCGCCAGCTCCAGGACCATTTTGAACCGGCGGGAAGGATCCGGATCCTCCGGTTCATAAAGAATGACGGCAGCGTAATGCCGGTCTGATTCCTCGAGACCCCGAATCAACACGCGGTTGTTGTGGGTCGAACCACCGTATTCCACCAGGCCCAGGCTGGGTTTTTCCCAGCTCACCCCGTCCTGGCTGGTGGCATAGCACACAAAAAGATCATGCGCCCTTCCGTCCTCGCCTTCCCTGTCCCCCAAGCCGAGGTACCACATTCTGAATTCGTCACCGACCCGAATCACGGTACCGTAGTATTGGACCCGGTGAGCGTCCGTGCTTCCAGGAGGTCCGCGTTCAATGACTCTTCCTTCGCGAGTAGGCGCCTCCAGGTGAACCCTCAGCCCACGGACAAAGGGAATACAGTAGGGATCGTAAGGAAACAGCACCACGTCGGGTACGTGTACCGACCCGGTTCCCATGGATACTTCAAAATTCGGTTCGGGGGGCATAGGACACTTTGAATGGATTATGAGGGTCCACAATAGACCGCTGACAAGCGAACTGCTTTTTCGAAACCGGTCGAATAACTTTTCCTCGCCATGCGAAGTCCCGGTTTCCGGCTGGACCATGCGACAAACCCGATTCCGGTGTCAAGAATTGGGGCGGCAGGGGCCGGTCTCATCTGGTGAGGCTGCGCCATGACGCCCGGCGGACGGCCATTCCCCCCCGGGAGGGCCACATTTTTAGCGGATCCCTCACGCCGGAGAAAAGCGCAGGCGGGTGTAGCTTCGCGGTAAAGATCCCCTCCTTCCAGGCGGGCCACGCAAGTTCACGACCTACTCCTTCAGCTCCCGGCGATCATCGTCCGTCATCATCCGCCATGCAGCCTGTTGCCGCAGATGAAACCCTTCGTCAATGCCAAAAAGGCGCAACACGCGCCGGTCATTACGCCGACGGGCATCGTCGACGATCCGGTCGATGGTCGGCGTCTCAAAGGTATCGCGATGAGGCAATCCGATTCGCGAGAAATAGGCGCTGATAAAGTAACGTATGGCGCCCGAGGTATTGAGCGTACCCGAATGAAGAAGATCGCAATGGGTAAACACCATGTCACCCGCCCGGAGGTCAACGAGCTTCTCCCCGGGATGAGGGTCGTGGCGCGCGTCTTCGGCAATGAAGGTGTAATCGAGATGCGAACCCGGGATAACGCGCAACGGACCGGATTCGACCGTCATGTCCTGCAGATAGGTCAGGCAGTTTCCGGCCATGGGGGGCGTGTAGGGCCTGGGGCCGGGTTGACGGGGATAGCCTGACCATTGTTCCGTCAGATGAAAGGCATCGCGGTGCCACCCGTCCACTTTTCCCGTCTTCTCGTTGCCCACCGAGGGGTATCCGAAAAGCCCCAGGCTGTCCAACTGCACGTAGGGCCCCATGACCGACTCGGCAAAATCCAGCAGGACGGGGTTCAGTATGTAATCGGCCAGCACGGGGGCCAGCGTTTCATGTCCCAGGATGTTGGAGATGGTCGCGCGATGCCGCTCCGGATGTTCTCCATGGCGGCGCTCGAATTCAGGATCCTGCATGGCGCGCAGGTTCTCGACCACGTCCCGAGCGAGATAGCCTCTAAAGATTGCGTACCCGTCACGCTCGTAGCTTGTAATTTGTTCCTGCAGATTCTTCATCTCTCGATCGCCTCAAAGCCGATTCAATGGTACAATAAGAAGTCAGCTGCCGACGAGAAGACAAGACCTGTTACCCACCCATGGGGCCGTGCATGTAGCCCACGATAGCGCTCGCCCGAGCTGCGCCTGTTAACATGAGAACAGGTGATTGCAGAGTTTCCTCGAGATCCCCGCTGATCGAGTCAGCTTCTTCCCAGATAGAACGAATCCTGCCCGACATCTCCAACGTGTGTTCCTTCCCATCGGATTCCTGCGCACCCCGGCGAAGAATAGCATAGCGTGCCTCGTACGCCAGTTCGTCGTGTGACGTCGACTCAGGCGTCGCACGCCTGGAAACGTTGGCTACCGCTGTTCGGCTTCATTCAGGCGGGCCACGACCGTGGATTCATCTGAATATCCGAGGGTCAGCCAGTGATGGATAGAGTCTCCCGTTTGAAGAATCAGGCTTGGAAACCGATCAGCCTCGAGTGATCGGCGGAGTGCGAAGCCTTCCTGCAGGGTCTGTTCGACGCCTTCGGAATCGAGATCGTCGACAAATCGTTTTGCGTCGAGCCCGATCTCGTCTGCGAGCTCGGTCAGCGTGGCCGGGTCGGACGGGTTCCTGGCCTGCCGGTAGTAGGCGCGTTGAATCGCTTCAAACATTCCCGGGATGTGTTTCTCTTCCTGGAGCCCCGCGGCAATCACCGCCCGACAGGCCGGGTAGGTCGAACGGCGGGGGCGGCATACCTCCCAGAAATCCCAGTTGAACTCTGCCCCTGTGGCTTTCGTGACCTTCCGCCACTGTTCTTGTACATATGCGCGCGTCTCGCCCGGCATGGGGTCGCTTGTGTCTTTGGCCAATCCTCCCATCACGTACTGAATCCCGTCTCCTTCCAGGATCTTCCGTACACTTTCGAGAACCGGCTGGAATCCCCAGCACCAGGAACACATCGGGTCGGCCACGTAGATCAGTCGGGTCATGGGAATACGTACCTGTGCCGGGTCATGCTAATCCACACGTACACGATAAATCAGCCCATCGCCTGGCGTTTCAAGGTCACACAATTTCCTGACCTCTCCGTTGCCGATGACTCGGTAGCCCGCATCAGTCCACTCCGGGGCGATGGGCGAAGCGGTTTTTTCGAGCAGGTAGTGCAGCCCCGGGATTGTCCGGATCGCCAGAACCCGGACGTTCTCCCCTTCCGCGAACACCGGGGATTTCACCTGCTCCACCGTGAACCGCACCTCGCTCAACCCGGCATCAAAATTCACAATCCCCAGTTTTTCGAACGCCCAGCTGTGCAGCAGGTTGTTTGTCGGCGCAGAGGTCAATACCACGTACCGGGCCAGAACTCCGTTGAAGGAAACAGTGTTGTTCGCCGACTGCGGTTGCCCCGGGTCATAGACATCAAGCTCGCCGTCGAAAACTGTGGTCCAGCTGTTTGCAGCGTGGCTTCCCCAGCCGCTCCCATTGCCCACCGTAGTGGACTGGATGGTCACCCGCCGCATGCCTTGCGCCGCCCACTGGTAGCCGCTGCCCTCCGCATAATTCCAGATGAGCATCTCATCGACGGGATAGGCGCGGTCGAACGCGAATTCGATCCAATGCGCGCCCGGCACTGTCCCGGGACGCACGTTGCCCGGGTTTTCGTTTACCTGCAGGCTCATCCACATCGTGGTCTGGTCGCTGCCGAGGACCTCCCCTCCGCCATGGAGGCCGGAACCATTCACGGTATCCATGGCACGCCGCGAATCCGACGCGGGCGGCGATATACGTTCATGCCCGGCCCGCACGCTCACCCCGCTGGTGGTACTCCACCCACTGCCGGAACTGCCGATGAACAGGGGAGGCGGCTCCGGGGCAACCCTCGATCGGTCCAAACCATATACCTGCCCGCTCGAAGATGGATAGGAAACCAGGGTTTCGTCCCGGAATTGCAGTTCCGCGATGGCAGGTTGAGGAAACAGGAAGCGGACCTCGCTGAACCCGGCGTCGGTGACACCCGGCAACCCGGCATTCAAGGCCCAGTTCAGGCGGGCTGGGTCGGAGCTGGTAGTTATCACTACGTACTGCGCCCGGAGGCCGTCGAAATCAACCGCCAGGCTCACCGGCTCCTCCTCCCGACCGAACGCCTGCGGGACCTCGCCGGCGAAAACCGTGATCCAGTCCGTCGGCCGGTCACTGCCCCACGAGCCGCCGGGTTTGCGAATTGCGGTTGCCTGGATAGTGACCTCGCGAATGCCCTGCGCCGTCCACGCATCAACCGGATAGTCCGTGCCCGACCCGTTGCCGTCGAAAAGGGAGTTTTCATTCTGGTTCCAGATCCACACCTCGCCCAATGAATACAGCCGGTCGAAGGCGAACTCGACCCAATGCCCGCCGGGAACCGTGCCACCACGGGGGTTGGACAGGCTGGCGGCAAGCGAGCTGAACATGCCCATGGTGATTGTACCACCCTGCCCGGATGCCGGCGGCGGATCCCCGAAAATCATATTGCTGTGGACGGTCCCGTTCCCCTTGATGCCAAATCCATTG
>CAZTAB010000268.1:0-7369 GCA_964611475.1 uncultured Verrucomicrobiota bacterium
AGGTGATCGAAACCGTGGCCGGTGCCTTCTCGCGCCGGCAATGCACACCTGGCCCCCCCATGGACATGACCCGGGTTGGTCGACCGAGGAGGTAAAGCAGAGAGTAGGCGTGGTGCACGCAGACAACGCGGTAAATCGAGCCGTATTTCCGGATGAGGTTCTCTCGATGGTAGAGGTTGTACATCATCCAGAAGGCGGAGATGTTTCCGAGGCATCCGTCGTCGATCAAGCGCTTGGCCCGACGCACCGACGGGACATAGATGTAATTGTGGGCGGGCACCAGCAGTCGGTCGTTTTTCGCGGCGCAGCGCATCATCCGCCGGATGTCCGCGGCCCGGTCCGCGACGGGCTTTTCCAACAGCACGTGCTTCCCCGCTTGGAGGGCGGCAACGGTTGCGGACACATGTGCCTCCGGGGACGTGAGTACATGGACTGCGTCCACCGCCGGGTCCGCCAGCAATTCGTCTGTCGATCGATAGGCCCGTCCGCGAAAGCGTCGAGCAGTGGACCGGGTTCGGGATGGCTTCGTGTCGTAGACGCCCACAAACCTCGCTTCGGGGCAGGCCTGGACCGCCCGTCCGTGGAGTTCCGCAACCAGACCGCCCCCGATAAATGCAATGCCTACTTTATTTGTTCTCATGACTGTTTATTTGCCCCGTACGCCCCAATTAATCAACGCTCGAATCCTTCGGCAACATTTTAACGGACGGTCCCTTGGTTCTCCTGTACCGTTGTTTGATGATGCCACGGCCCGAACCTGAAGCGATTGAGCCTCCAGACGCGGGCAAGACGCTTGAATGGATTACCGCGCTCGCGGCGGATGGCATTCCCTACCACCTCGTGCGCAGCGGGGGCGTCTGGATGATCCAGGTTCCCGCGCACCTGCGCGAGAAGGCGTTGGCCACCATCCGGGGTTACGAAGAGGTCAACATTGGGTGGCCGCCAGAACAAACCCGATGGACTGAATCGAAAACCCTGGCCCATCCGTTATGGTCCGGCCTGTGGGGCGCGGCGTTCGTCGTCATGGTGTTCGCCTGTTTTGGGGCGTACGATGGCAACAACTCCTATTTACGGGTGGGGGCCGCCGACTCGTTCGCCATCCTCGAAGGGCAGTGGTGGCGCCCGGTTACCGCGCTCACGCTACATTCGGGATTCGATCACCTGGCGGGGAACACGATTTTCCTGACCATCCTCGGCGGCGTGGTGTGCCGGAATCTTGGCGTGGGTCTGGGATGGGCGCTCGTGGTTCTAGCGGGAATTTCTGGCAACTTGCTGGTGGCGTTTGCGTCACAGCAAGAGCAGCACCTCTCCGTGGGGGCCTCCACCGCTTGTTTTGGCGCGCTCGGAATCATTGCCATGTATCAGGCGATCGAGAATCTTCGCCGTTTCGGTGGATGGAAGAGTGTATGGAGCCGGGCGTGGGTGCCGATCTGTGGCGGTCTTGCCATGCTGGGCTTTACCGGTACACACGCGGGTTCCGACATCGCCGCCCACGGCACGGGATTTTTCTGCGGTTTGGCCGTCGTGTTGCCCTTTGTCGTGCCTCGTCCCCGGATTCTTCCGGATTGGTTCCAGGATTCACTCAAGATTGGTACGGTGATGATCTTCGTCATTGCCTGGAGAGCGGCGATTTTGTTCGCCCAGCGCACCGCTTGAACTGGTTCACGCCCCGGATGCCGCGCGGAGCCATTTGCATTGCGCAGCCAAGTGGGCTATTTTGTCCCGTGAAGTCACCGGGAAATATCAATATTCGGCTGTTCGCCTCACCCGAATACCGGGCGTGGTGTGAGGCGCAGGACCAGGGGACGCCGGAAAACTCGGTGTTGGCTGCCCGGACACTCATTCGCGAATTTCCGAACTGCCCCTCGGCCTGGCTGTGCCATGCGGAGACCTGGTGGTGCCACGGTGCCGACGATTCTGCATTGTTTGGGTATGAAAAGGCGCTCGAACTAGCCGAGGCGGACCGGGGGCAGGCCCTGGACCGGAGACATTCGGTCGTATCCGGGGAGGGTGAGGCCAGGAACGTTGGCGAGGGGGGGGGCGAGTCGGGGGACTTGCTCGGGCTCACCCTGTATGAATCCATAATATTTTCGTGCGCTTGGCATGGAATCGGGCGGATTTGCGAGGAGAAGGAGGATCAGACCCGGGCACGTGCCGCCTACGAAAACGCCGTTTCCGAAATGCCGGGTCATGATCAGTCGTGGGAGCGGTTGATTGAATTGTACCGGGCCGAAAACGATTTCCGGAGTTTGGTGAAGGCATACCGGGAAAACATCCGGCGCGATTACAAGCTTGCAGACAGTTGGGCGGGCTTGGCCGAGGCGGTCCTGCTTGCCGGGCGGCCCGTTGCCGCGATCGGTGCCTGCCGCTCGGCGATCCGGTATGGACGCAGCGACCCGGATGTATGGCTTCTTCTCGCCCGGGCGTATGAATTTCTCGCCATTCGTGCCGCAGATCCCGGCCGTTCCCCACGAGCAGGCCAGATGCAGTTGGGATTTGACAAGGATGTCTTCTACTCGCAGGCCCGGACCTCCTGCCGGCGCGCAATGGAAGCCGGAGCGGCCAACGATGACGTTCTCGAATTTTACGCCCGCCTGACCTGCTGAGCCGGTCCCGAAAACCCCCGACCAAACGATCTGAACCACGGGGGCACGGAGCGAACTTTGTTTGCGCTCCGTGTTTCCGTGATAAAATATTGATCCATCAAAAATTCCCTCGTAAAGAGGGGCTCACGCTGAGCTGTGTCGATTACGCTGAGGAAACGGGATGAACAGGATTCGATGGGTTTCAATTTTTATCGCCTTCTCTGCAGTGAAACTGGGCGGAGTTTTCGGCATTCTAATCGTGTACTCTGCCGCAGCAGCGGATTGGCCGCAGCAGCGGGGACCACATCGTGACGGGAAGTCGCCGGAAACCGGATTGCTGAAGGAATGGCCTGACCACGGGCTCGAGCCGCTGTGGGTTACGGAAGGGCTGGGGTCCGGGTACTCCGGGGTCGCGGTGGTCGGCGAGTCGATCTACACCACAGGCATGACCGCCGACGAGGAGCCCCAGGGTGTTCTTTTTGCCCTCAACACCCGTGGCGAAATCGAATGGAAGGTGTTTTATGGCCCGGAGTGGAACGAGATGTATCCGGGCACCCGCGCCACGCCGAGCGTCGATGGCGAGCGGATCTACCTGTTGTCGGGTCCCGGGCGGCTATTTTGCTTCAAGAGATCGAATGGGGAGGTGCTATGGGCGGTCGATGTTGTCGAGACGTTTGGCGCGATTGTGCAGCCCTGCGGGTTTGCGGAAGCGGTCCTGGTTGATCGCGACCGGGTGATCTGCACGCCGGGCGGCCCGGACGCTTGCATCGCCGCCCTGGACAAAGAGACCGGGCAGACGCGATGGACAACGAAAGGGTTTAGTCAGCAATCGGCGTACTGTTCCCCCATCGTCGTGGAGCGGGGCGGCATACGGTGGCTGATCACAATCACCGAGAAGAGCGTGGCCGCGCTCGATATCGAGACGGGCCGGGTCGCGTGGAAGAGTCCCATTGATCCCGATGACAAGCTCCAGAACCATTCTGTTTCGCCTGTGTATGAAGACGGCATGATCTATGTGACCAGTGGCCACGGAATCGGCGGACAGATGTTGCGGGTCTCCGCGAATGGAGGCGCAGTCGAGCAGGGATGGACCGACGATACCTTGAACTGCCTTCATGGCGGGCTGGTGGTGGTGGACGGCCACGTGTACGGCGCGAGCATGAACCGGAAATGGGTCTGTCTGGAACTGGAGAGCGGCGCGGTAAAGTACGAGATCGATGGTGTCGGAATGGGATCGGTGAGTTACGCGGATGGAATGCTTTACTGCTACGGGGAGAACGGAACGCTCGGGCTGGTGAAGGCCACACCCGAAGGCTATTCTCTGTCTGGAAAATTCGATATTACGCAGGGGGATGGCAATCACTGGGCGCATCCGGTCATTGCCAATGGCCGTCTCTACATCCGGCACGGCGATGCGCTGATCGCGTACGACATTCGGGAGAGGACTTCGGGCTGAAAAGGGACAACCCACAGCAATTCTGGGCGAGTTCCGCTACATTCTTGATCGTTTTGGTGGCACGGATGAGGTCCCGAAAGAACCAGGGCCAATGCGGAGCTCCATGTCCCGGTGTCCGGTGCCGGACCTGCTCGGTTTCATGAAGGGGGATGACATATTCGGCCTGTATGCGCTGCCACAATAAGCGTGTGCTGCTCACGGGATATAACTACACAGCGATTTCTCGGCCGCGGAATGGTGAACGGGTACGCTAAATAATTATAACAAATTTTCTTGCTAAGATGGCCTGACCACACTTTATTACGAGGGTCCGTTCACGAGGGTAAACAAGAGGCGTTGAAAGGAAGTCCAAGAATGGTTCAAATCTATCGCATGGTGTTCACCGCCATATTTACTGTTGGGTTGGTTGGGTTTTTGGGGTGTGAAATTGATGGATCTGATGACGACAGCTCTGCGGTCGATCAGGCGCCCAGCGAGACGAGCACGGAGGTGCCCAAGGAGTCTTCATCGTCGTCCGGGTCGTCCTCGTCCTCGTCCTCTGGTGGTGGCCTTGGCGGGTTTCTTTGGAAGCCGATTTCGGAAGGAGACGGGAATCTCGTGATCCTTCTTCCCTCCGGTCTGACGGGCAACGTGGAGAATTTGAGTGTTTCCGGAGCAGATGGTTCGGCAATAAGCAGCAACATTCGATACACTGGCGTGCACAACGGCGGGCGGGAGCACTTCCGCTTTGATGATCCTGGCGCTGCGTACGGCAATGATCTGACCGTCACTGCGCACCTGAAAGACGGGGAAACCATTTCCTGGTCCATTCCGAACGGCGGCAGCCGGGTCGACTAAGTCGTTCGTCGCCAATGAGTCCCGATTGAGAAATGGCCTGGCCATGTCTCAATCGGGTCGGCCTTGAGGCGGACTCGGGAAGCCCGGTGCCCTCAGGAGAGCAGGCCTTCGTCAAACATCCACTTCACGGCGCGCTCCAGCGTGGACTCAGGTGTCTGTGCCGGTTCATAGCCGACTCGGGAGCGCAGTTTGGTGATGTCGGGGCACATATGGCTGAGGAAGTGGAAGTTGGCACCGAACTCGGGCAGGATATCCTGGGTATATTTTTCGTAGGTCACCCAGTTGATCGGGATCTCCACACCGTAAATATCGCCGAATGTTTCGACCAACTGTGACGCGGTCAGTGCGTAGGCGGACCCGACGTTGAAAATTTCTCCGTCTGCTCCGTCCCGGTTCTGAACTGCCAGCCTGAATGCTGCCGCGATGTCCTCGGCATCGCACGGGCCGACCAGCGTGTTGCATCCCTCGGGAAGAGGCACGGGCTCGCCACGCTGGTGCGCCTTGTGTACATCAAGGCTTCGTCCACCCATGCATTCCAGCGGGATTTTGCCGGGGCCGCAGATGTTTGGGGGCATGATGGCGGAGAAGGCGACTCCGTCCTCCTTTGCCTGATCCCGCGTCTGCTGCATTTCCTCGTACCGCTTGTCATACCCCTCGAAGGGACACGGGGTCTGGGTTCCGTCCGGGGTGGGAACGGCGCGGGCCGAGCCGAACATCCAGATTGACCCGCAAAGAAGCAGGTGATCGATGCGCCCTTTCGCATTCCGGTACAGAGCTGGGACGTCGTCGCCCAGGATGTCAATGAGCACCTCGAATTCGAGTTCGGCCAACGCGTCGTGAAATGCCTGGCCCGACTTGTAGGACGCCTGGGCGGACTTCACCTGCTTCCATTCCGGGTCTGCGGTCTTCGGCGTTTCGCCCCGCGTGACGACGGTGACGTCGTGGCCGTCGCGTACCAGTCCCGGTGAAAGAAATCTGCCAATATGACCCGTTCCCCCGATGACGCAAATTTTCACGCTTTCGCTCCTTGTTTATAGGTTCGTCCCCCCCTCGTATCCCAATCCGAGTCCATGTCGCAATCCAAATCGATTGGGGTTCGCAGCTACGAAAAGCCCGGCAGAATGCCCCATGCCAGGCACACGATCATTCCCAGGGTGACTGTGACCTTGAGAATGATCACGAGAACACGGGCGATCACCGCGCCGCGCGCGATGTGTGCGGCCTGACCGGTGTGATTGAGCCGACGGTGCTCGACGGCGAAGGCCAGCAGGAAGCTTCCGGCGAGCATCCCGATCAGGCTTCCCACAATGGGAACCGGGATCAGGCCGCCTATAAAAAGACCGGCAATGCCGCCGACGATTGCCGCGACTCCCGCCGGACTTGAGCCGCCCCGCTGCGTGACCCCCCACGCGCCGGCAACCCACTCCACCCACTCCACCGTGGTGGAAAGAAGGAGAAATGCGGTGATTGTGCCCCACCCGGGAAACGCATCGGGGCGCAGGATCATGGCGCCGATCGCGGCCAGGCTCACGATCCAGGTCCCGGACAGCGACAGGCACGAGAGTACCAGCGCCAACAGGCAGCTGCATACGATGAGTGTCCACAGCAGGATCACCCCCGCCTGAGCCAGCCACTGGGTGATGTCGGCTAACATGGGGCTTCGCAGCCGGAACAGAGGGAGGCGAAGGGAACAAAGAAAGGAAAGACCTTTATTTCCGTCGGTTTAAATAGCTGTTTCCAAGGCTGTTTGACAGTGCATCGCGACATCAGTACACACTGGACCATGATTCCCGGCGCATTTGTTGATTTTTTCGGGGCACACCAGGATCTGCTGTGGATCGGGGTCGTTTTGCTGGATCTGGCCTTTACTTTGCTGATGTTCCGGTTGTTCGGGAAGACGGGGCTGTACGCGGTCATCGTGCTCAACGTGATGTTGTGTAATGTTCAGGGTCCCAAGCTTACTCAGGTTTTCGGCATGACCACGAGCCTGGGTGTGATTCTGTACTCCGGGATCTACTTTGCCACCGACCTGCTCGGCGAGCGCTACAGCCGGCGCGAAGCGGGCCGTGCCGTCCTGATCGGGTTCGTGGCGAATCTCTTCATGGTGTTGACCATGAGTCTCAGCTTGCTATTCGAACCTACGCCGGAGGGCGGCAAGGCCACGGAGATCGCTACCCAGGCGCATGACTCGCTCTCCTTCATGTTCGATTTCACCCCCCGTTTCGTATTCGGGTCAATGCTCGCCTACCTGATCAGCCAGTCACACGACGTGTGGTTTTTCCACATGATGAAGAAGGCGACGCGGGGAAAACACCTGTGGCTGCGCAACTGCCTTTCCACCCTGGTGTCGCAGGTCATTGACACCGTCATCTATTCGCTCGTGGTGTGGTGGGCGATTCTGGACTTGCGTACTGCGCTCTACCTCGCCGGC
The DNA here is from genome assembly GCA_964611475.1 of uncultured Verrucomicrobiota bacterium. Classification (GTDB taxonomy): domain Bacteria; phylum Verrucomicrobiota; class Kiritimatiellia; order SLOV01; family SLOV01; genus CAUZEO01. Next base: position 7,310 of record CAZTAB010000268.1, read on the forward strand.
GTGAAGTATGTTTTCAAGTTTATCATCGCCCTCCTTGACACCCCGTTTGTCTATTGGGCT
>CAZTAB010000269.1:0-3969 GCA_964611475.1 uncultured Verrucomicrobiota bacterium
GTATGAACTTGCTAACATCATTCTTTACTCCGCCCTTTGGTTTTGCACTGTTTAATCTGAGGGTCGTTACGTCTGAAGGCGTGACGACCCTCGACATCTACAAGGGCGTCATTCCGTTCATCATCATTCAGATCATAGGCCTGACCCTGTTGTTTGCCTTTCCCGAGATCGTGAACTGGCTCTTGTAGAGGACCAGGCAAACATTTCCGTTGTTCAAGCGATCGGATCAAGGGGTTCTCGCACCCTGCGCAGCTGAGCCTTGCGTCACTTGATGCGGACGGTTGGGAAGGAGGCGAGATGCGGCATGCTTCCGATCACAAAACAGCATGCCATCCCTGCAGCAAGGAATTGGCATGGGAAAGGAGTCTGAGCCCGGGGTCATCCCTCCCCGTATTTCTCCGAGACCTGGTACTTGCCTTCCACCCCGATCAGATCGTTGAACTCGTCGAAACTGAGGTAGTGGTGATCTCCGCCAAGGGTCGTTCCCCGCTTCCGGAGGGTCTGGTAAACGCTCCGCAGAGCATGGGCTGCCGAAAAGAGGCCGGCCAGCGGGTAGAGGATCAAATGAAATCCCAGCTTTACCATTTCATCCCCCGGGAGTACCGGCGTTTTCCCGCCCTCGATCATGTTCGCCACGTTGGGGGCCGGGGCACGGCGGCCAATCTCCTCCAGTTGCTAGCGCGACCCGGGCGCCTCAACGAAGCTGGCGTCCGCCCCTTCCGCACGTGCTTCCTCCACCCGTGCGATTGCCTCGTCGAGCCCGCACACCTGCTCCGCATCTGTGCGTGCCACGATGAAGAAATCACGATCTCCGCGCGCATCGACAGCGGCCTTGATCTTATAAATGTACTGATCGCGGTGGATCACCCGCTTTCCCCGCATGTGGCCGCAGCGCTTCGGCCAGGCCTGGCCTTCCAGAAAACACCCGGCGGCGCCGGCGGCGATCAGCTCGTTCACCGTGCGTCGAACATTCAGGGGATTCCCGTATCCGGTGTCCGCATCCACAATCACCGGGATGTTCACGCTTCCGCATACCCGCCGCGCCCGCTCCACGATCTCGGTCTGCGTCAGCAACCCGAGATGGGGCTCCCCGATGCAGGTGGCGGACACGGAGTACCCGGAGATGAATACCATGGGGAAGCCGGCCTGTTCAGCCAGCTTCGCGGACAGGGTGTCGTAGACGCCGGGAAAGGCCAGGGATCCGATTTCCTCGAGAATTTTTTGCACGCGCAGGATGGCCATGAGTCGTCCTTTGTAGCGAGGCATGCAGGGATACATCTTTTGATTTCATACCCTAACAAGTTATAGTGTGAACGAGGATGTTTTACTTAAGGGAAATGGATTGCATCCGAGGGGATGGCGCAATCGGGCGAAAAATTTCAACAACCGCTTCCGCGGCGGGCCTTTTGTTGTTTGTCTCGCAGCTCGTGTCGCAGGCGGTTCTCTTCCCCATTGACGGACCGAAACATTCGCCGGATTTGTCAGATGGGGATGCCTGGTACGCGCATTCTGTTGACCTGGACGACGACACGGCGGTCTTCGGCGCGCCGGAGGCGAGCGTTGGGTATGCAGGCGCTGGGGCGGCGTACGTCCACCAAAGGAACTGGGATGGGAGCGATTCGTGGGGCCGGGCGGGGAAACTCACCGCATCGGACCCCTTCACCGGCGATGCCTTCGGAACCGACGTCGCGATCTCTGGCGATTTCATTGCCGTGGGCGCGCCGGGGGAGGACAGCGCCGCGTCAGGTGGCGGTGCGGTTTATGTCTTTCACCGGAACCAGAACGGGAATGACCAGTGGGGGCAGGTGGCAAAACTCACTATTCCCGGCATGGGGACGGATGCCCACCTGGGAGCACAGGTGGACATCAGCGGCTCCGTTCTTGTCGCGGGCGCACCCGATGATGACCTGGATCGCCTTAATGGCGGAGCAGCGTATCTTTTCATACAGAACGGAGCCGTCACGAACTGGAACTTCCTCAAAAGTATATTTCCCGACGACCTGTCGAGCAGCGACCACTTTAGCGCGGGGCTGTCACTTTCCGGGGACACCCTGATCCTTGGGTCCCCGCTTGATGGAACGTCAAACACCGGGTCCGCGTATGTTTTTCTTCGCAACCACGGGGGGGGTGACAACTGGGGCGAGTTTCGTAAACTTGCCGCGTCCGATCCGTCGTCGCAGGCAAAGTTCGGAACGTCTGTTTTCACGGATGGATCCCGGGTAATCATTGGCGCACCCGACGATGATGAAGGCGGGAATGAGGCTGGAGCGGCCTACGTATTCGACGCCAACGAGGGGGGGGGCGGCAACTGGGGGCAGGTCAGGAAGCTTACAGCAGATGACGCGGCCTCGAACGATCACTTCGGCACCGGCGTCGGTCTCAGCGGGGACGCCGCCGTCGTAGGCGCGCCGCACGACAATGCGCCCGGCGTCAACTCGGGATCCGCCTATTTTTTTGACGCGAATTTCACTGGTCCTGGCCAGTGGGGACTGGTTACCAAGTTTATGGCATTCGATGGCACTCCCAACGACCAATTCGGGAAATCCGCGGTGATTCAGGGTTCGGGAATAATTGTCGCTGCGCCCTTTTCAGATGGAAACGAGGGTGGGGCCTACCTGTTTTCGTTCGGGAACAATCTCCCTCCGAACATGGTGGAGCAGAGCTTTCACGTTCCCGAGAACAGCCCCGCGCTCACTGTGGTCGGGGACGTTCATGCCGTGGAGCTTGATGCCGGGCAGACGCTTGCGTACGCAATCACGGGGGGGAGCGGGAAAAATGCCTTCGCTATCGGTTCCGCTTCGGGAACATTGAGCGTCAGCAATCCGGATTCCCTCGATTTCGAGGCAACAAACCAGCTCGAAGTGGTCGTCCAGGCAACCGATGATTCGGTCTTTCCCCTGTCCAGCACGGCCGCGATAACCATCGCCATCACCGATGTGAATGAAACCTCCGACCTGGCTATGCTCAAGTCTGCACCGGGTCTGGTCTCGGTTGGCATGGAAATCACCTACAAGCTGACGGTGTCGAACCATGGCCCGGATACCGCATTCAATGTCTTGGTCACCGATGAAGTTCCGCCCGGACTCATCCCGGCGGGCATACAGCAATTCAACCTGGGGAGCATCCCCAGTGGGAGTTCGAAAACAGTACAGTTCGAGGCCACCCCGGGCATCTCCGCGATGGGCTTTATTACCAATCTCGCGCACGTGACTTCATCCAACGAAAGCGATCCGAACCTCCTGAACAATACTTCCACTGTTGTTTCCGCCGTGGCGCGGCTGGGCGACGTGTCCCTCGCAAAGTTGGCCCCGGGGCAGCTTGATGCATCGGGGCGGATCGATTTCACGTTGGTGGTCTCAAATGCCGGACCCTTTGCGGCCTCCAACGTTTCCCTGGTGGACGACCCTCCCCACTACCTTGACATCGACGAGGAGACGCTTCCCTCCCCCTGTCTCCTTTTTGGCGGCACGGTCAATTGTTCGTTCGGCGAACTCGCCGCCGGGGCGGCAACCCAGGTCACGTTCTCCGCCACCGTTGCGCCCAGCGCCCCGGGCATCGTTTGGAATACCGGCCGCATTGCCGCAAATAATGATGCCGACACGAACAACAACCAATCCACAAGCATGACCCTTCTCCTTGATACCGACAGCGATGGAATCTGGAACTTTTCCGATCCTGACGATGACAATGACACCATGCCAGATGAGTGGGAGCTTTTCCATGGCTTGAACCCGTTGAACGCGCTGGATGCGGGGATCAATAACGATGGAGATGTGCACAACAACGCCGAGGAGCATGCGGCCGATACCAACCCGAACGACAGCAACTCCTTTTTCCGGATCTCGGGCATCTCTCCCGGCATGGTGGTGAAATACCAATCCTCCTCCAACCGGGTATATACCCTGGAGCGCTCCCAAGACATGATCGCCACCGGTTGGGGTCCGGTGGCCGGCCAGGCCCTGATTCCTG
>CAZTAB010000270.1:0-2588 GCA_964611475.1 uncultured Verrucomicrobiota bacterium
TGTCTTGGTTTGGTCGTTCGCCTCACGCCGGATATTTCGAACCGCGACCCGCTGATCTTCCGCCATGCGTTTTCCCACCTTGAGAATCTCTTTCCTTCGTTCTTCGCTGAGTTCCGGGATCGGCACACGGATGATCCGCCCGTCACTCATCGGCGTAACACCCAGATTTGCGGCCTGGATGCCCTTGGAGATGTCATCGAGTGAGGAGGGGTCAAACGGGCTGATCACGATCAGCCTGGGCTCGGGCGTCGAAATGTTGGCTATTTCCCGAAGCCGGGTTGGTGTGCCGTAGTAGTCGACCTGCACGTTTTCTACCAGCGAGGGCGAAGCCTTCCCGGTGCGGAGACCATTGAATTCGTTGTTCAGAAACTCCACGGCCTTGCTCATCTTGTCGTCGGCCTCAAGAAGGATGTCATCGATTGAATCCATGTCACTATTTCTCCGGTTCAGTGGGACACGAGGGTGCCGGTTGACTCGCCGCTCAGTACCTTGACGATGGCATCCGGGTTGAAGAAATCAAAGACGATGATCGGGATCGAATTCTCCATGCAGAGGGCAAAGGCCGACGTATCCATGATTCCCAGCCCCTTGGCGATGGCGTCTTGGTATGTGATTCGGTCGTAGCGCTCGGCTTCCGGGTCCTTCATCGGGTCGCTGGTGTAAATGCCGTCGACCTTTGTCGCCTTCATCAGCAGGTCGCAGTCGATCTCGTTCGCCCGCAGGGCCGCCGCGCTGTCGGTCGTGAAATAGGGGTTTCCGGTTCCCGCGCCGAAAATGACTATGCGCCCCTTCTGCAGGTGGCGTAATGCCCGCCGGCGGATGAATTGCTCGGCGATGGCCGGCATTTCGATCGCCGTCATGACGCGTGTCTCCAGGCCCATCGCCTCCAGCGCAGACTGCAGGGCGAGTGCATTGATCACGGTGCCGAGCATGCCGATGTGATCGGCGATTGTGCGCCCGATGCCGAGCTCCGACCCGAATGCTCCGCGAAAAATGTTTCCGCCCCCCACGACAACCGCGACCTGGATGCCGAGATCATGGACTTTCTTGATCTCTTCGGCATTCAGCCGCAACACGTCGGCATTCAGCGGCTCTCCGCTGTCACGCTGTTGAAATGCCTCGCCGCTCAACTTCAGCAGGATGCGCCTGTACTGTGTTCGCTGGTCCGCTGCTTTGTTCACTCGACTCCTCCAAGGAAATTCACCCCATGTTACGGCACTGGCGGCGGACCTGTAAAGGCCCGGGGTGGGGTCCGTGGGGTGGCCGGTGAATGGAGCAGAAGCATTGCTCCTGGATTGGCCGTCGACAAGCAGGGGCCGATGCGCAGCCTTTGCAGAAGCTAGAGCCCACCCCGTCTCCCCGGGGAAAGGCAAGGTCGGGAGGGCATGGAAGACATGTCATTGTGAATCTTTATTCTCCCGCTTCGGTTGCGGTTTGGCCGTGCCGAGTTTCCCCGCCCGAAAGAAGTCCGAAGGCTGATCCAGTGGAGGGATTTTTCGAGGGGGAATATCCTCGCCGGCTGCGGGCTGGCTCTGCCGCGTCAATCCTTTGTCAGGCCCAGACCGAGGATCGGGAGGATCTCGTTTTGCAAGGTGGGGCCAAGATCAAAGAGCACGAAGCCGGGCGCCCCGAGGGTCCGAAGCAGGTTGATCTGTTCGATCACCCCGTCCGCGGAGAGCTGGCTCTCGGAGGCGGTGACACCGATTCCGGGAACGATCCGGTTTCCCACGCCCGGATGGGACAGGTGCCCGGCCGTTTCCGAGCGGAAGTTCGAGGCGTCTTCGGTGTAGGTCATGGGGCAGACGAAGTCCACGTATCCGTGGCGGAGCCACTCGACCCAATCCTGCCCGATGCTGTCGCGGCAGGACGGGTATCCACGAAAGACCGCGGCGGAGAGTTTGATGGATGGGTTGATGTTCTGCAATTCGCTGCGCACACGCCACACGAAGTCGGAAATCTGCTTTGCCCGCCAGGTTCGGAACGTATCGGACAGGCTTCCGCCTTCTTGCACCCCCTGGGGCCAGTTTCTCAATGGATACCCGATGCTTTTCTCGAATGCCTTTCGGGTCGCGGGGGAAAAGGAGTACTGGCTCGACGGATAGCGGATGTAGTCTAGATGCACCCCGTCGATGTCGTACCGTGTAGCCATTTCACGGATCACGGCTAACTCCAACTCGATGTTTTCCGGGATCGCTGGATCAAGCCATTCTTTGGTTGCGCCGCCCGGGCTTTGCTGCAGCCTCTTTTGCCTGCGCATGCGTTTCCGGAAATCCGCGGGTGCGTTTTCGATGTTCCAGCAGACTTTCCAGACGTGGACTTCCATGCCGGTTTTGTTTGCCGCCCGGATGCACTGGTCCAGCTGGTCCCCGTAATCGCGCAGCGTAGCGGACGCAGGAATATGCTTGGAAGGAAAGTGTGCCTTTCCCCCCCACGCGAGATTGGGGAAGACGGCGGACATTCCCATTGTCGAGAGTTCGCGGCACGTCCTGTCCCAGCTTTGGCGTGTTCCCGGGTACCGGCCCATTCCGTCGTGGTCCCAGGCCCCGCGGGATTCGCCCTGCCGCGGCCTCTGGCTCAATCCGTTGGCC
>CAZTAB010000271.1:0-6666 GCA_964611475.1 uncultured Verrucomicrobiota bacterium
GTTTGGTGTTGTATAGTCCTAAAAATCAGGAACAAAGTATCCTTCTTCCACTAACGCCTTCAATGTCGGGGATCCAAAGAACGGAACGCAAAGCATGATAAAATTCCTCCAGCTTCCTTTAATTTTTCTCACTGTCCAAACCCTCTGCGTGGCCGAGGACGGCCTGCCGGCAGTGATTCCAGAGTACTCGGGATCGGAAGAGGCGCCTGAAATCGTCGAGCAGTACAGCGACAATCTGCTGGAGAACGGTGGCTTTACAGAAGGGACCGCGACCTGGTCCCTCGCTCCAATGTTCGGATCGGCCGTCCTGACCCCGGACGAGGGCGCCCTCCGCATCCGGAACGAGGCCAACAGCTCCGCGCTCGTCCACGACGGACGCTTTCCCCTGGACGGCAGCATCTACAAACTCACCTTCCGCGCCCGCGCCGGAGAGCCGGTGCTCGACGCACGCGGCAAAGCGATCTCCCCCACCGTCGGCATGGAAACATATGTCTACGGCAACCGTTCCCGCAGCGGACCGGACATCTACATGATGGATATCCCGACGCTGCGACCGAAACCCGTCGGGCCGGAGTGGAACGATTATTCGGTACGCTTCTGGACCGAACCCATCTGGTACAACCGCAATCTCGCCGTCGCGATGCGCACGACCGGCGAAGTACTCCTCGACGATGTCGAGTTCCGCCGGCTGGAAACGAAGGTGGAGCAAGTGCCGGACCGCCTCATGCGTAACCGCCACAACTCGGAAGGTCTGGATTCTTCGCATGTGAACCGGCTCACCACCGAGCTTGTGACGCCCCATCTGAACTTCGCCCGGCCCTCCGCGGCGGGCCCGGTGAAGGCGTTCTTCGTCGTGGCCATCCAGGCCAGCGGAGGCACCCGCGATGTCATCGAGATGGTTCAGCGCTTCGACATCGATTTCAGCAACTTCAATATGCACGTGCCCACCACGTTTGCCTGGAAAGATCTCAACCATTACGGCGCATTCCAGGATGTTTCGCTCCCTGAAAAAACGGCCGAGTTCCTCGCCACGCTGGACGAGGACCCGGATGTCATCGTGCTGGGGTCCATCCCGTTTTCCACGCTGCCCGGAAACGTGCAGCAGCGGGTTCTGGATCGCGTGCGCAACGGCATGGGTTTGGTCCTGATTTCTCCCCGGAACTATCCCGACGACCTCGCCGGCGATCCCGTTCCCGGTGCGCGCGAACAGATTCTCACCGGCGTGCCGCTTGCCGGGCTTCCCGAGTATTTTCCGGCGTCGGAAAAAACCCTGGAAGAAAAGGCCTCGAGTGCCGTGAATGCCTATGCCTACGGCGACGGCCGGGTCGTGGTCATCCAGTGGACCCCGGAACTGCTTCCCGCCGGAGACGGCGGCGGCGTGGCGCCGGCACCCGCCGGAAAGCCCTGGACGGGGTCGGAATTGCGGTACGATTACACGAGTCCTCACCGGCCGCTGCAGTGGCCGCGGTGGACCCGGCAGTACGAACACCGATATAATTACCACTTGTCCCTCGCCGCGAAAGCGATCGACTGGGCGGCGAAGAGGGACCTTCGTGCCCAATGGTCCGAGTTGCCGGCGGACGGCGCGGAGATCCGGCGCGACAAGCTGCCGGACCATGACGTGCCGATCGGCATCGACTGGTCCGGCCCCGCCAACCAGGCCGCGACGTTGACCGCCACGGTTCGCGACCCCCTGGGCGAGGAGGCGCTGGCAACGAGCCAGTTCCTGGTTTTGGCACCCGGCTCCAACGAAACCACCATCGCCTTGCCACGGCTGAAGCACGGGCTGCATTACCTGGACCTCCAGCTCTCGACAACCGACGGCGTGGAGAACTGGGCAACCGTCTCCTTCTCGGTCGAGGGCCCGGAAAAAATCGTCCAGCTCACGACGCGCGAAGAGTACATTAGCCGCGGGGACACCGTCTCCGGCGCGGTTACCCTTGCCGGCCGGTTGACCAAGCCATCGCAGCTCGTGATCCGGGCCCGGGATACGTACGGCCGCGTCTACAACAAAACCGTCAAACGGGTCCCGGCCGGCAAGCAAAAGGCGGCATTCTCCATCAACCTTGATCGGCCGAATTCCTACGGCACGTTCATTGAAGCCCTGTTACTCCGCGACGGGGAGGAGATTTCGTTCGCGGACCGGACGGTGTACGTGCCCAAGCCTCATTTTGACGGGTTTCTTTCCACGATCTGGTGCAGTGTCTGGTACGAGGGAATTGGGCAGGTGTTGATGCGGCAGGCCCGGAAGGCCGGATTCAATTCGGTGTATGACCGCGCCGATTCGTTCGGCGACTACGAGAATGCCGCCCTGGCGGACATGATCCCCACGATTTACGCGTCCCGGGTGGCGATTACGCCCGACGAGCGCGGGTACGCCAAGGGGTTTTGGGGCCACGGGCGCCTCGATCCTGAGTTTCGGCGATACGTCGACGAGATCGTTCTCAACGAGGTCAAGTCCATCATGCGCCTCGAGCCCCCGTACTATTCCCTGGGAGACGAGAACTACTTTGGCTACGGCTTCGGGTTTTCTCCCCACGGCTTGCAGGCCTACCGGCAGTATCTCGAAGAGCGGTACGGCGACATCGCGCGCCTGAACGAGGCATATGGATCGAGCCACGCGAGCTTCGAGGAGGTGCCGCGCTACAAGCAGGCGGACGCCATTGCCGAGGGTCACCTGCCGGCCCTGATCGACACCCGGCTGGGAACGGACGACGACTACGCCGGGTATCATCACGACCTGGGCCGGTACATCAGGGAACTCGACCCCGACGCGCGCGTGGGCGCGGAAGGTTCCCTGCCCGGTGACATCGAGCGGATGGTGGGAGGCACGGAGTACTGGGCGCCCTACTCCGCGTCGGAAGGTCAGAACGTGCTCAAGCGCTCCCTGATCACCCGGGACCAGTTGACCGCCCACTGGTGGGGCGGCGTCGAGAGTGGCGCGCGGGACACCACAGTGCTCTGGGAGTGGCTCATGCGCGACTTCGCCAACTTCAACCAGTGGTTCTGCGCGCTGCACGTGGATGGAGCGCTGTTCAACGCCGATTACTCATACCGGCCGTTCTTCAAGAAACTCCTCCCCGACATTCTTGAGATCATGTCGGGCACCGCGCTTCTGCTACGGGACGCCGAACCGCTCGGCGAAGAGGACATCGTGCTGCACTACTCCCGCGAATCCGAACACGCGGCGCTCATGATCTACGAGCCGGCGGGCAGAAAACAGGCGGAACAGGCCGTCCTGGACGCGCTCGCCACGCTCGGTCGCGATTTCCGCTACGTCAGCTCCACGACGATCGCGGCGGGCAAGCTGGAAGAGCCGGCAGGAAAAATTCTATTCCTGCCATCCACGCACACCCTGTCGCAGGAGGCAGCCGACGGGATCGAGGCGTTCGTTCGAAACGGCGGGACCGTGGTCGCGGACTTCCTTCCCGCACTCGACGAGTTCGGCCGGAGGCTGCCGGAAGGCAGGTTGGATACACTCTTCGGCGCCACCTGTGCAGGAAAGAGGTCGACGGTGGCCGTGACGGATCTGAGCATCAGCGCGGAGCTCGATGGGCAAACGCTGACGTTGAACTGCCCGGAAACCATGGTCGAGGGCGCGCTCCAGGTGACCGCCGCCGAATTTCTCGCCGTCCATGACGAGATTCCTTTGCTCGCCGTGAATCGCCGCGGATCGGGCAAAACCGTACTGCTCAATTTTGACCTTTCGCGGTGCGGGGGGATAGAGGCGATCCACTTTGTAGATGCGCTCTTGAACAGCGCGGGTTCCCGGCCTGAATTCGTGCTCAATGGGTCGGAGTCCTCACGCGTTTTCGCGTCTCACCGCGGCGGGTTGACGCTTCTGGGCGTCATCCTGCCCCGCCTGGATCCGATGGACCCGAACCAGGAGGCGACCGTCATCTGGGAGGAGCCGATGCACGTCTACGATGTGCGGGCCGGGCGGTACCTGGGACACCGGAATGAAATCGCGGTCACCGTATCGGGCACGCAACGGCGCGAACACCTGTTCGCGCTGCAGCAGCATCCGCTGACTGCGCTGACATTGAAGGGCCCGGAAACAATCGATAGCGGAGAGTCTCTCGAACTGGAGTTGCGGCTCGATTTCGGGCGCAGGCCGGCCTCGATCGACCGTGTCCTGCGCATCGACGTGACGGATCCGCTCGGGCAGACTGTCGAGCACTACCGTGACTTCCTCCGCGTGCAGGGCGCGAAGGCGAATGCCTCGGTTCCCTTCGCATTCAACGACCCACCCGGAGCCTGGACAATCACCGCCACGGATGTTGCCACGGGAGTGAGGGCGACGAGGGTGTTGGAGCTGCAGTAATATGGCGCACACCAGGAGGATCCGAATGCTTGGCGGGGGGTCAGGCATTGAATATTGAATGTCGCCGCCTCCAACCTTCCATTCATGCCCGCCCTCTTTCCCACCACCGTCATTGGCAGCCTCCCGCGTCCCGCGTGGGTCCGGGATCTGATCCTGGATCGAAAGGACGGCCGCATCAGCGAGGACGACGCAGCACCGTTTCTGAACCGGGCGATCGAGTCGGCGATCGCGATGCAGGAGCGGGCCGGGCTCGAGGAAATCACCGACGGGGAGTGGCGGCGCGAGAGTTATGTGAAGGTCTTCGCCGAGCGCGTGCGCGGGTTCAGGAACGATCTCCACGAAAGCGGAATTCCGTACCCGGCGGTCGTCGAACCGCTCGAGTATCACCGCCCGCTGGCCGTGGAGGAACTACAGTTCACCCGGGCAAGGACCGACCGCCGGATCAAGGTGACCCTGCCAGCTCCGTATATCATCGGCTGCCGCATGTGGCATCCGGACTACTCGCCGAGGGCGTATCCCGTTCGGGAGGGGTTCATGCAGGCCTGCGTGCCCATCCTTCGACAGGAAGTCGAGGCCCTGCGGGATGCGGGCGCGGACACGGTCCAACTCGACGAACCGTGGCTCTCGACGACAGTGGATCCGGTATTCTGCAAAAGGGAGGGAATCGACGACCCGGCGGCGGAAGCGGACCGTTGCGTCGATTTGGTGAATCAGGTGGTGGACGGGATCGATGGCGTGCACTTCGGCATGCACCTGTGCCATGCCCACTTTGCGCGCGAGCACGGGTGGGAGGGATCGTACGAGCCGATCATGCCGGCCCTGAACAAGGTACGGGTGGACACGATATCCATGGAGTTCGCCTCGCCAGTGACCGGAGGAGCACAGTCGCTGGAGCGGTTCCCGGAAAACACCCGACTCGGATTGGGCTGCATCGATCACTGCGACCCAAACGTGGAGACAACGGAACAGGTGATTGAGCGCGTCGAGGCGGCCATGCAGTACGTCGACATGAACCGCATCACCCTCCACCCCGACTGCGGCTTTTCCCCCTCCGTCCAGAACCCGATGGATATCGACGAGGCCTATCGAAAGCTCAAAGCCATGTGCGACGCGGCAGCGCTCCTGAATGAAAAACATGGATAGACGGAACACGGAACCAATGCTCATTCTTTCCCTGTTCCCATTTTGACGGCGAGTATCATCATGTCATTTGAAAATAAAATCGTGATTGTCACGGGTGCGGCAGCGGGGATCGGGAAAGCTACCGCGAAGAAGTTCGCCGGGCAGGGTGCTTCGGTCATCGTGGCCGACCTGAACGGCGACGGCGCAGCGGCCGTGGTGGATGAAATCAGGGCAGATGGCGGGCGCGCCATCTCCATGACCGCAAACTGCGGTGTCCAGGAGGACGTGCAGCGAGTCGTCGCCGAGGCCGTCGCACAGTTCGGCGGCATCGACGTTCTCGTCAACAACGCCGCGGCGCAGGAGTACGGCGGCGTGGAGGAAATGGACCTGGAATCGTGGGAAAGCGTGCTGCGCGACACGTTAACCGGGCCGTTTCTTATGGCCAAGTTCTCCGCGGCGCACCTGCGCGAGCGGGGCGGCGGGGCCATCGTGAACATCGGATCAGTGCTCGGGGTCTCCGCGGTCCCTGGAGCCATTGCCTATTCCACCAGCAAGCATGGGATCGTCGGACTCACGCGCTGCCTGGCCCTCGACCTGGGTGACGGCGGCATCCGGGTCAACTGCATCTGTCCCGGCGTGATCGACACACCGCGGGTGCAGAAGGAGGCGCAGCGCCAGCCCGACCCGGACAAGGTGATCCGAGATTTCGGGGCCGCCACGCCGCTGAAGCGGATCGGACAACCGGAGGAAATCGCCGACACGATTCTCTATCTTTGCAGCGACCGGTCCTCGTATATCACGGGCGGCGTCTACCTTGTAGACGGTGGAATGATGGCCGCACTGCCCGGCGCTCTGGGCTGAGACAGTTGAGGCTCCGCAGATTTTACCGCAAAAGACGCAGGGGAATTATGGATTGCCACAAAATTCACAAAAAACCAATTGAACTTCTTTCTGTGACTCTTGTCGCTTTTCGTGGCCAACAACTTTCAGCCTATGCACAGAAAAAAAGCGCTCCCCCGAGGGGAGCGCCTTGTCAAGAATTCGCTCTTTAAACTGTCAGCTCTTGCGCCGGAACTTTGCCAGCAGCAAGCCGCCCAAGCCAAGTAGCGCGAGGGTTCCGGGTTCGGGTATAGCATTCGGGCCCAGATTGTATGCGCCGGTGATCGCGTTCTGGTCGAGAGCCGTGTCGTACAACCTCACCAGGCTGATGTCGCCGGGAA
>CAZTAB010000272.1:0-4498 GCA_964611475.1 uncultured Verrucomicrobiota bacterium
GATTCGCCTCTTCGCCGCGCCCGGGGAATACGAACCAGCCACCTTCTTCATCGTCCCTGCCGAGAATACGACCCTGACATTCGACATCAGCGATCTGCAGCACGACTCCCATGTGATCCCAAAGGGTGCTCTGGACCTGAGGCTGGTCAAGGTCTGGTACCAGGCCGGCATCGTGGTTGGTGAAACCGACAAGCACCTCCTCACCCCGGAACTGCTGCTGAAGGACAGCGCCCTGGTCGAAGTGGATCACGCGGGAAAGACAAACCGGGTGCGTAACGTCGACGCACCGCGTGACGCGAAAGAATTGCAGCCGGTGCCCGTTCCGTCCCGCTCGGCACAACAGTTCTGGCTCACGGTTCACGTGCCCGAAGAGGCGGCGCCCGGAGAGTATTCCGGCACGATTACGGTTCAAGCGGAAGGACTCGGCGACCGTCAATTGGACGTGTCGCTTCGCGTGCTTCCCTTCGTCCTGGCGGAACCCGAGCAGGAGTACAGCCTCTACTACCGCGCGTTTCTAGGCGCCACCACGCCTGAAATCGTTTCCTCTGAGCAAAAGACCGAGGCGCAGATGGAGGCGGAATTCCGCAACATGAAGGCGCATGGCATTACGAATCCCAACGTCTATCAGCGCGTGAACGTCAAAAAGGACGGCAGCTTCGACTCGAAGTACCGCGCCGACGTGGACTTCACTCACCTGGACCAGGTGTTCGACCTGAGGGAACAGGTGGGAATGAAGCTGGATCCGCTTTATTTCCTGGGCGTGGGCACAGGCAGTTCCACGAACGAAGTGGAAATCGCGCGACGTATTGAGATCATGCGGAATGTGCTCGAGTGGGCAAAGGGCCGGGGCATCCGGACGGTCTACTTCCAGGGTTCCGACGAGGCACGGGGCGAGAAACTGCGGCGTCAGCGGGAGATCTGGGAAGAGGTGCATGCGATTGGCGGAAAAATTTTCGTTGCCACGTCCACGGGCTTCTTCGATCTCGTTGGGGACCTGCTCGACCTCCCCGTGGTGGCCCGCGAGTCCCCGGGCGACGTATCGCGGGTGCAAGCCCTGGGGCATAAGATCCACTACTACTCCAACCCGGCCGGCGCGATCGAAAAACCGTACACATTCCGTTACCGGTTCGGTCACTGGCTGGATGCCACCGGCATGGACGGGGTGCAGACGTATGCCTACCAGCACGGGGTCGGACCCGGCAAATCGATGGGCAGGATGTGGGACGATTTCGACGACCCCAACGTGTATCGGTCCATTGCCTTCACCTACCCGACGGTGGACGGTGTGGTCGATACGCTGCAATGGGAAGGGGTCCGTGAAGGGGTTGACGACATGCGCTACCTGACCACGTTGCGCAAAGCGATCGACCGCGCCGCATCGCACCCCGACTCTGCCGCAAAGGAACGGGCGAACACCCATCGAGCCTGGCTTGCCACTGCCGACCGGGAGGGAGGTTTGCAGGAGTTGCGTTGGCAGATAGCGGAACGGATCGTTGAGTTGCAGGAACTTATGTCGGGCGGGACTGAGCGTTGAGATGATGGCATCCCCTGACTGGCTGCACTACGCGAACGTCCGTTTCACGATGTGCGTCCCGGCCAAGGCCGGGAACCCGTCCTATGCACGCGACGAGATTCGCCTCACCCGCGAGTTGGGGTGTGACGTGCTGGTCTTCTTCGTGCAGAACGAGGGACTGCTCCTGTACCCGGACGGTATCTCGCCCCAGGATCCGGCGGTCGGCGGACGGGATCTGCTCGCGGAGATCGTTGGCGAGGCGAAAAAGGAGGGCGTTCGAATCGTCGCGGGATGGTTCGGAGCGCATTGCCAAACCCACCAGGTGAAGACTCATCCCGCGTGGCGAGTATGCCGGTTGGAGCTTTCCGGCGACGAGGTCGGCGGCGAGATGTCGATCGAGACCGCGTCCTATGAATTGGATACGGTCTGTTTTAACTCGCCTTTCCGGGATCACTTTCTCGGCGAAGTACGCGAAGTGCTCTCCGGCTATGATGTCGCCGGGGTGTACGTGGATGGCATGTACAGCTCGGTGGGCACCTGCTGCTGTGAACACTGCCGGCGAAAGTACCGGGCCGAGCATGGCGAAGAGATCCCTCTCGATGCCTGGTCCCCGGCGTGGCGCGACTTCGGGTTCCAGATGGTGGTCGATGTGTCGCGGGAGATCCGGGGGATTATCGACGAGGTAAAGCCCGGCGCGGTGTTTGTCCAGGATTGCCATGGAACGATCATTGGGTACCGGGAGGCCGGGGAACCCATTTTTCTGACCGCTCCCTACGTGGACGCCTATATGCTGGAGTGTTACTGGAACATCATCCAGGAGCCGCCCTGGTACGTCGGCATGGAATCTAGGCTGATTCAGGCCGAGACGGGACGCCCCGTCTGGAGCCCGAAGTGGATCGCCCGGAATCCGGATCGTGACTATGCGCTGGTGCCTCCCGCCGCGGTGAAAATCTGGATGATGGAAGCGGTCATCAGTGGCGCCAGCCCGGTGATCATCGACCAGGGCGCGTTCTGGTTTGACCGCACCTCCTTTCCCGCATTGCAGGATGGTTGCGCACATCTTCTCGCCCTGAGGTCTCACCTGATCGAGTCAAGGCCGGCACGGTTCGCGGCGATTCTGCATTCCATGGAGTCAAAATTCATCCGCCAGCACCAGGAGCCACGCGACGACCGCCAGCACTTCGAGGCCTTTTACATGGCCTGCCAGGAGGCGCACATCCCGTTCGACGTGACGACGGAGGAGCAGATTCTCGACGGGACGGTCGGCGAGTATCCGGTCCTGATTCTCCCGAACATCGAGTACATGAGTGATGGGGTGGTGGAGGCCCTCCACCGCTACGTCGAGGGAGGCGGCGGACTGGTAATGACGCATTTGACTGGCCGCTGCACGGAGACCGGCCGGGAACGGAACGATCTGCCCCTCGCCGGATTGGCAGGCGTTCGTTTCACGGGCGAGGTGTTGCTCAACGGAAAGCCCGAGGGGGAAAAAGGATCGACGAACTACTACCAGGCGGTGACCGAGCACCCGATTACCGAAGGGATGGACGGAAACACCTACTCGTTCCGCGGCCGGCGCGCGGTCATAGAAGCAGAGCACGGAACGCATGTGCTGATTCGGGCCCGTGACTATGCATCCCCGCCAGGCCGGGACTCCGACTCCTACTTCCGCTGGTTTCCCGGTCCCGTAACCGAACCGCTGGTGACGGTGCATGAAGCCGGGGGCCGGGTCATCTATATCGCCGGAGAACTCGACGCGGCGTTCTGGTCGTCGGGATGGCCCGAGGCCGGCCGGATCCTCAGCCGGTCGGTTATTCACGCAGCGGATCAGCCGCTCCCGTATACCACCGACTGCCCGGAACCGGTTCTGATCTCCAAACAGATGAACGACAGCGACGGGATGGTCGCGTTCCTCCTCGTCAACTACGCCACGAATCACCTCTACAGCGTCGGCTTTCCCGGGGCGGGGGTGACCAATGTCCAGGACCTGGGCCGGGCGAACGACATGCGGTACGCGATTGCGCACAAGGACGTTGTGATTACGCTTCCTGGCGAGTTTCGTCAGGCCGTTTCAATAACCGGTCAGGCACTTTCCGTGGAGACTGCGAATGGCTCGTCCACCGTGCGCCTGCCGCGGCTCGATGAGTACGAAGCGATCATTCTGAGGCCGTGACCCGTGGCGATCCGGTAAGGAGGGCGGGCTTGTAACCCGCCTCTTTCGGAGAAGATGGGCGATTGCAAATCCGTCGCTCTGTCCAGATGATTTTACGCTTTTCAATTTGAAACCGATGAGGAGGGTATTGTAACGTTCAGCGGGGATACCGCACCGATTTCCTCAGTGGTTGAATTAGCACGCGATGCGGACTTGTTTGTAATGGAAGCAGTGCATCGGGAAGAGAAGATTCAGACCTATCCAAGTGTGATTTCGGAAAGCGGGACGTTGAGTGCAGGACGTATGGCTGCTGAAGCGGGCGCCAAGAGATTGGTTCTCAATCACCAGTCCGGTACGTTGGAACCTCATGAAGAAACCATGCAGGGAATAGCCGAGGTAAAAGAAATGTTTGATGGCATGCTTTTCTGGGCAAAAGATGTGATGGATGTGGAGTGGAATTAATCCTTCACTGTCCTTTCGATATTTCAAATACACCACCATTATGAATTCTGTCATTCCCCGAACGCTGAATCCCGAAATCGACAGCGACTTGGAACGAGAAGTCGCATTCTTTCTCAAATGGGGTTACCTCGTGGTTGAAGATGCTATCACCAAAGATCAGGTGGATCAATTGCGAGCCGCTCTTGATGAAACATTCGAACGAAAATCTGAAATGTTTGTCCATCAATTACTCGAAGAGGATGAACGGGTTTTGATCCTTCTCGACTATTCCCCTTTTTTGCGACGTATGTCTGCTATTCTCGGAAATTGCGTGCAGTTGCACAGTGCCACAGCCAGGATAACGGAAAAAGGGGCCGAAGACCAAGACTGGCATC
>CAZTAB010000273.1:0-7051 GCA_964611475.1 uncultured Verrucomicrobiota bacterium
CCTGGGGGCGCATCGAAAAAGACATGGAGGGTCACCCGGACCACCCGAATCGCTTGCGCTGGATGACGGAAGGGTTCCGCAGCGCCGACATGGAGGCAGTCGTGAATTCCACCTGTATGATGTCGCCGTCACCCCACCCAGCGTTCGAAACCTATCGCGATGAATGGGTGATCGAACCGAGGTACAGCATTCCGAAACACGAAGGGACGGACGTGGACCTGGTCATGGTCTCCACCGACAGCAGCTTTCCCGACTACTTCCTCTGGTGGACGAAAGAGCGAATCGAGAAAGACGGAATCGGCGGACTCTACTTCGATATGGTGAGCCCGTGCGGGAGTATGAACGCGCTGGCCGGGGAAGGCTGGACCGATGAAAACGGGGTACGTCACATGACCTCGAACGCCTTCTCGCTGCGGGAGCTCTACAAGCGGCTGTATACCTTGATCAAGGAAGAGGGGAAAAAGCGCGGCCGGGAATTCTACATTTATCAGCACAGCGCCGCCGGGCCGATTAGCGCGTTCGAGGACCACCTCACGAAGGGGGAAGGCTTCAACCGGGAAAAAGACTGGCGGCTGTGCACACCTGCTTTCTTCCGCGCCTGGTCGCTGCGTCCTCTGGGTACAACCTTCACCATGTTCGTGGGCATGAGCGCACCGTGGGTCAAGGCCGGGGAAGGGCCGCCCCCCCACTACAGCGCGGTCGCCCGCACACTGATTCACAACGTCCTCACCACGCCCATGTGGGAGGAACAAGTGTGCACCGATCTGTTTCCGCTCTGGAAAATGCGCAAGGAGTTCGACGTGGCGACGGCCGAGTTTGTTCCGTACTACGACAATGATCCGCGGGTGACCGCGTCGCCGGATTCGCTGCACGTGAGCTTCTGGCACAACCCGGGGCGCGTGATGGTGGCCGCGGCCAACCTGACGGACGAACCGGTGGAAGCGGTGATCGAACTGGACGCGGCCGCGTTTGGCCTTGGCAAGGACGCGACGAGCGCCGAGGAGATTCACGGTATGCTCGACGACGAGTTGAATGCGCCACCGGGCGTGCGGATGGGGCCGCGCCATCATCCGGGACCGACGTCCCTTGCGGTCGAGAACGGCCGCATCACGGTTACGGTTCGGCCGCAGAACTACAGCGTGATCCGGGTGCCAGGCTCATGACAATGATCCCTCCAAGGACACTCCTCGCATCGATTTATTTCCTCGCCTGCCTCACCGCCCATGCCGCCGAGCCCTTCCGCCCGCGCATTGCGCCCACGTACATCGAAACCCCGCCCATCCTCGACGGCACAATGTCCGGCGGCGAATGGGACCGTGTCGCAAGCACCACCGGCTTTCTCCACACGGACATGTCGCTTTCCGCTCTACAGCCGCGGGTATGGGCCGCCTTTGACGAGGAATATCTCTACGTCTGCTTCCAATCTTCAAATCCGGGCGGCGTGAAAAGCGCCATCAAGGATCGCGACGGGGTCGGAATCTTCACCGAAGACGCGATCGAGATCTTTTTGCAGCCCGGCAGCGACGGAACGTACCACCAATTTGCCGCGAATTCACTGGACACCCGGTTCGATTCCGAGAAGCAGATCAGCACCTGGAACGCGGAGTGGAAATCTGCCAGCGGAATTGAGAAGGACAAGTGGTATGTCGGCGCCACCTGGACCATCGAAGTCGCAATTCCCTTCGCCGCGTTCGGCGATGCGCAGGCACCCGCCGACGGCACAGTCTGGCGCGCGAATTTCTGCCGCGACTGGACCGCGGTGGATGGCCCGTACCGCGCCACCAGCTGGGCCCACGTCGGCAGCATGTTTCACAACCCGGCAAAATTCGGCGAGCTGCTTTTTCATCGGGGCAGTCCGGCCATTCAGGTAACCGGCTTCGGCGATTTGTCCAACGGTCAGATCGCGCTGGAAGGCGTCGCCTCCGCCCGAAAGGGACAGGAAATCGACCTCGGGTGGAACGTGCATCCACAGGCGGACCCTGCCGTGCGATCAGCGGAAGGGTCCACCCAGATGAGTGCCGTGGCTCAGCCAGCGACATTCCTCATCGAAGGAACCGTGACTGCGCCCGGCGCCGGGACCTGGCCCGCACAACTTCTTTTTGATGTTCAAACCGGTAACCAGACCGTTCACCGTTCGGCCATTCCATTCGGCCTGGAACCCGGATTCTCGGTGGAGATCGGTTCCGCATACACCCGGAAATTCCTCGAGGCGCGATTCGATGTCACCCGAATGAAGGATGTCCCGAAGTCGGCCGGCGCCGCGATTACGCTGGTCGATGCCGCGGGAAGCGTGCTTGCGGAAACAGACCTGCATGACCTGGGGAAGTCCGGAACGGGATCCGCCCGCCTCGACTATGCAGGCATCGAACCCGGCGACTATATGCTTCGAATGACCCTGGTGGACGGAAACGGGGAGACATTGGAAGAGATTTCGCAACCGTACACGATTCCCGAGCCGCCGGAGTGGCTCGGCAACACGGTTGGCATCAGCGACAAGGTTCCACCGCCGTTTGGACCCGTTCGGATAATCGGCAACGCGGTGTCCATGTGGGGACGGACGTATGAATTCGAGCGTTCGATGTTCCCGTCGATGATCGTGAACCAGGGCGTAGAACAGCTCGCGCGCCCTGCTGAATTCGTTTTGGAGAAGGGCGGGAAAAACGTTCCCTGGAAAAGGATCTCTACGACGGTAACGGATGCGCGTGACACGGAGGCGACGCTGGAATTCTCGGGCGAGTCAAAGGCCGCGAAGATACAGGGAACGGTCACGGTCGAGTACGACGGTTGGGCGTTCTTCGATTTCACCGTGACCCCGCACAAACGCCACCGCATTGACTCCCTGCAACTTGACATTCCCTTTCCGCGCAGCGAGGCGCAATTCATGCGGACGCATGGGCCCATCGCGACCTGGGCGGGCGAAATCATGCGCACGGCGCTGATCGGGGATGTAAGGAACGATGCGACAAAATCCGCCACCGAGGGGCTTCGCAGCCAGTTCGGCGACGCGTGGATGCCCGATGGATGGGAGGACCACGGTGAGTTTGTCTTTCAGGCCTACGTCGGCAACGACGAACGCGGCCTGTTCGTGGTGCAGGACACCGAGGAGCACCGGCACCTGGAGAGCGGCAACATCGACATCCGCTACGAGGACGATGTAACCGTGCTCGAAGTGAAACTGATCGACATACCGACCGACGTCGATGGCCCCCTGCACTATCGGATCGGCCTGGTTGCGGTTCCATTCAAGGAGTACCGGTACGACCTCGAGCACCTCCTCAGCATGTGCGGAGGGCACAATCCGGCGTGGGTCACCACCAACAATTTCGAGGCATGGATCGAGGGCGGGCTGCTCTGGGAGTGGGGCCGCGTTGAAAAGGACATGGAACCGCACCCCGGTCACCCGAACCGGCTGTCGGAGATGGTAAAGGAGTTCGAAAACGTGACCATGCGCGGTGTCGTCAACAGCACCTGCATGATGGCCCCCTCTCCGCACGACGCGTTCGACACTTACCGGGACGAATGGGTCATCGAACCACCCTACGCCATCCCCGACCACGCGGGCTCAGGGGTCGACCTGGTGATGGTCTCCACCGACAGCAGCTTTCCCGACTATTTCCTGTGGTGGACAAAGGAGCGGATCGAGAAAGACGGCATCGGGGGACTGTACTTCGACATGGTCAGCCCGTGCGGAAGCATGAATTCACTGGCAGGGGAAGGCTGGACCGATGAAAACGGCGAGCGCCACATGACGTCGAACAGCTTCTCACTGCGCGAACTGTACAAACGGCTGTACACCCTGATGAAGGAGGAGGGCGCAAAGCGGGGCAAGGAGTTCTACATCTACCAGCATAGCGCGGCGGGACCCATCACCGCCTTCGAGGATCACATCAGCAAGGGGGAAGGCTTCAACCGCGAACGCGACTGGCGCCTCTGCACGCCCGCCTTCTTTCGCGCCTGGTCGCTGCGGCCGCTCGGCACGACGTTCACCATGTACCCCGGCATGAGCGCGCCATGGGTCAAGGCCGGGGCCGTGCCGCCACCGCACTACAGCGCACAGGCCCGAACCCTGATCCACAATGTGCTCTGTAGCGCGCTGTGGGAGGAACAGGTGGCCACCGACATGTTTCCGATCTGGAAGTTCCGCAAGGAATTCGACGTCGCGACGGCCGATTTTGTGCCGTACTACGATGACGATCCCCGGGTCAGGGTGTCGCCATCATCCATCCATGCGAGCTTCTGGCACCACCCCGGTCGGGTGATGGTCGCGGCGGCAAACCTCACGGACGAACCGGTCGAGGCAGTGATCGAACTGGACATGGAAGCACTCGGCATCGCGGAGACCGTCGCACACGCCGACGAGATCCGCGGAATGGACGAAGACGAACTGATGACTCCCCCGGGCGAGCGCGAGCGGCTCGAACACAATCCGGGCCCCACGACGCTGCCGGTGGAGAACGGACGCATCACGATCACCGTGCACCCGCAGAATTACAGCGTGGTGCGCGTACCGGCTTCCTAGCAACAGATCCATCCTGGCCTGAAACATCCGGACCCGGAGACATCGCGGTTCCCCATCCGGTCGTGGTAATGCAGCGCTGCAGGAACATCTGGGAATGTAGTGACCGGGAACCCTGCCTGAACACCTCCCTGTCACGCTCCTGATCGATCAGGAGCAGGATGCAGCGCGTGGATCCGAACGGGAGACTCGGAGGTCAAAAGGGAAAGGCGAGGGGCAATCGGGACCCCATGCCTCCAGCGGGCACATCCTTTTCCCGCCCCACCCCTGAAACGATTCATCCCGAGTGATCCCGAATACCGGCCTCGTGCGCCTGGCCACGCAGCGTGGCGGCGTGGTGTCCGGGAAAGATGGAAAGGTGATGAGGCATCCCCTCGTGGCAAAGACGCTCGAAAAGTGCGTGGAGATCCGTATCGGGAACAACGGCGACCCCGTGGGTTCCCTGCAATTCGCGGGCCGGCAGGGCGGTGTCCGCGTTGAATGCCACGGCGTGATAGCGCTCATCGCACCGCCAAAGTCGAAACAGGGTAATGGGCTGCGGCGCCCTCAGGCGAGCCGCCACCACCATCGGTTTGCGAATGTTGAAATGGCGGGCCAGTCGCGGGCCGTGAGATTCGCCGGCCGGCTCGCACAATTCGAAGGGCGCGTTGCCAGGATGCCACAAGGTCATCCGGTTCCCCTCGTATTCCAGCCAGTCGGTGAGATAACCGTTGCCGAATCCGAGGCGTTTGCCCAGCAGGCAGGAGAGGGCTCCGTCCACATCTCCCTCCATCGCTGCTGGGAACCCCTCCGACGTCAGACGAACCATGGCGAAGTACGGCCATTGGCCCCGCACGTTGGGCAGCTCGGGCCAACACCGGATGGCAAGCGCGTCGAGACTCTCCCGCCGCGCAATCTCCTTCAGGGCAAGATAGTATCGAGACTGTGTCTCCAGGTCGCCTTCCTCAACGTCTACGAGCGGAACGTCCAAACCTCGAACGATTTCCAGGTCGGCGGCAACGTCCGGTTCGGCGCACAGATCCATTTCGTCCAGCAATTCCTGGAGCCCGATATGCCGCAACTGCACGCCCAACTCCCGGCTGAGGGCCGCAGGATCCGCATGCAGGTTGATAAACCCCGGGGCATGGGAGCCGATCAGGCCGATACCGGCGCCGGTGAGAGGCGAGTCGCCCCGTGCCGAAGACCGGGGCATTGCGCGCTTCCTCCCCTTGCCATCAGCCGCCCTCGCGATGGCGCGATGCAGGCCGGATACGGTCTTCGCGTCACCGGGAAAGCCGGAAGTGATTTCAAACGGAAACCCCAGCTGGCGCAAGGTAGACGCAAAAATGTGCGCCCCGACCAGCGAACAGGAGCTGATCATGTCGCCCTCCGGGTTCTCCGGGGTAGCCCAGAAGACGAGCGGCCCGTCCCACGCCTGCGCCAGGAACGGTGCGAGCCTGCCGTCACTCATGGTTGTCTGCAGCACGACAACAACGTCACACTGTCCGGACCGGCAGGCATCCACCGCGGATTGAAGCGTATGGCGATCGACAGCCTTGGGGGGAACAAAAACCTCACCCCCGTGGTCCTCGAACTGCTTGAGAACCAGGCGGTCCATCCTCGCTCCCCACTCCGAATCGAAGCCCGGTCGCTTGCGACCGAGGAAGAGCACTCCGACTTTGACCGGCATCTCCATGGAAGAGGTCACGGCTAGTTGATCCGGAGGAGCCGGAAGTTTTTTGGCCCGATCCGCACCGGGAGAACGTCTGACGCAAGGACTTGTCGGTCGCCCGAATGGATCTCGTGAACGGGAAGCCCGCCGTCCGGGAGACCAAGGGCTCGCCGGTCGATGCGCAAATGTCCTTCCACCGGGTCACGCGTGAGGTTTGAGGCTACGATCATCAGCCGGCCGGGTCCGATGTAAAAGCTTGCCAGGAGCTGGTCGGTTGACGGTGCCACCCTCGCGTCCCGGTGGTAGTACGGCACCCACTCGGCCTGGTCGATTTCGAATTCATCCCACGCTTTCCACACCGGGAGAAGATCGCCCATGATCTGTTCCTTCCAGTGCCCCACCGTGAGCACGTCGTGCAGCAAGGTACACGCGAGCGGTTCGTGGTGCGGCGCGCGGTATTTCCCGCCGCGATACCCCGGCATGCTGACCGTTGGGTAGAAGGTGTAGGGTACGCCGAGGGGACTCCACGACTCACAGGTGCGGAAATATGTCGGCGTCAACGTGTCGAAGTCGTCCGCGGCGCTCCAGCCTTCGCCCTTGGTCATCATGTCGACGAAGGTGGTCACGATTCCCTCGGCGCTGTGCTGGAAGATGTAGAACTCCCGCCCCCGTTTCGCGCCTTCCTCCTTCAGGAAGGTGTAGCACCGCTTGTAGAACTCGCGGCAGGCGAACTGCTCCGCGGTCATATGCCACTCACCATCGCGCTCGAAGCCGCATCCATGATGCGGGTTGGCGCAACCGACCGGCCCGGACAGATCGAGATAGATTCCCCCGATGTCGTACTTCTCGATCATCTCCTTCACCCACCACAGGAAATAGTCGGG
>CAZTAB010000274.1:0-2741 GCA_964611475.1 uncultured Verrucomicrobiota bacterium
CGGCGTGATTCGAGGACCTGTCACGAGCGGGTTGGCGTGTGAAGCTTGCAGTGAATCTTCATAGGATGCAATGCGCTCGACCACATGCATCATGCCATGAATCGCATTCACCCCGAATTCTGGTTGGGATGTGTGTGCGCTCTTGCCGTGCACAGTAATGTCCCACCGGGCCACGCCCTTGTGCTGAACCACGGGCAGATTCCGGGTTGGTTCCGCAAAAATCCCCAACACAAAATCCGTTTGCGTTGTCTCGGTAAAATGTGAAATTCCGGTAGCCTTGTGCTCCTCGTCACCCGAAGCGAGGAATACGATCTTCTGGGGAGGAACTTCTCCCGAATCGAGCATTCCCAGAATCGGCAGCAGCATCGAAACCATGGGGCCCTTGTCATCGCACGCGCCCCGCCCATAGATCACGTCCCCCTCGATTCTCGGGCAGAAAGCCTGCTCGATCCAGTCGTCGGCCTGAACAGTATCCATGTGCGCATCGAACAACACCGCAGGCGCGTCAGATTCGCCAGGGATTTCCACTAGCACATTCTCATGGTCCGAGCTGAAGCTTTGCCGCGTCACGGGTACATCGTACGGCCTGAAGAGTTCCTCCAGGTATTCTGAAACCGGGCGCTCAACCGGGTGGGGAAGCCCGGGATCACTCCCCATGGGATTAACGGTCTTTAACGCAATGAGATCGCAGAGCAGAGAGGTGGCCCGATCGATGGTCTGTGCGCCCGTCACCGATCCAGACTCCCGGGTTCGCCGTCATCCCCCGCCCGGGATATTTTCACAAATTCATATTTGATCATTCAACCCTACCATATTAACAAGACAACTGTCATGTTAACAAAAGAATCAAGAAATTCCCATTTCCCCTCGCTTGAGGGCAGGATTTACCTGAACACGGCAGCCGAAGGGATTCCGCCCCACACTGTAATTGAGGCAATCCGGCAATATGCACAGGACAAGGTCCTGGGTATGGACGGGCGTCCGCTCCATGAAGCGGTCCGCACGGCGACGAAGGAGCAGGTGGCCAAGGCGTACGGCCTGACCGCCGACGAGATCGGGATTTGCTCCTGCGCGTCGGAGGCCTACAATCTTGCCGCGACGGCCCTCGACTTTCAGGAAGGCGATGAAGTCGTCATCAACGATCTCGATTTTCCCGCCGGCGCAACCCCATGGATGCAGCCTTCCTGCCCGGCCACCGTCAAGGTGTGGCGTTCCCGTGACGGTGCGCTGCGAACAGAGGATCTCAAGCCGCTGCTTGGACCAAAGACGCGCCTGGTTACCGTTTCTCTTGTCAGCTTCTTTAATGGGTTCATGATCCCCCTGCAGGACGTCATAAGCACCATTCGCGCCAACTCCCCCGCCCTTCTGGCTCTCGACGTCACCCAGGCGCTGGGGCGAACGCCGCTTGACCTCTATGACGTCGACCTGATTGTCAGCGCCACCCACAAATGGATTTTGGCCAGCCACGGGGGCGGGCTGGTGGGAGTGCCCAAGGCACGAGCCAGGGAATGGACCGCCACCGCCGGCGGCTGGTTCAACCTGGAAAACGCCTTTGACAATGACCGGTTCGAGCAAACTGTCACCAAACCCGGTGCAAACAGCTTTTCTGTTGGCATGCCGAACTACGCAGCCATCTACGCCGCCAACGCGGGCCTGAAGTTTATACATGAAGTCGGGGTCGACAAGATTGCCCACCATGCCGATCCACTTATCCACGACTGCATAGGAAAAGTGCAAAAGCTTCCGGTGGAAATGATCACGCCGGCCAATCCCGATACAATCGCCGGGATCTTCGCCTTCCGGCACCCCAAGGCCGAGGACATCCATCGGCGCCTGCACGAACGGAATGTCCACATCATGAGTCACGCAGGTCGCCTGAGGGTCGCCATACACGGCTACAATACGCCGGAAGACATCGAATATTTCCTCGAAGCGTTGTCGGAGGCCCTGAAGCATGTCTGAAAAGCTCGATGCACATATTCACCTCTTTGAAAAGGGATTCGGCGGCTCATTCACCAGCCGGCCCGGCGTTGAAATAAGCGAGCCGGAGTGCTTCGAGTCGCTCATGGCCGACTACGGGGTGGCCGGCGCGCTCGTGGTTGGATACGCCGGCGACCCGTGGTGCGCGGCCAACAATCATTTTCTGCGCAACGTGGTCCGGGAACGGCCCTGGGTTCATCCTGTCGCCTACCACGACCCAGCCGCCCCCTTGTCGCCCGGAGAACTCGACGCATTCCGTGACGACGGCTTCGTGGGGCTCAGCCTCTACATCTTCGAATCAGGAGACGTCGAGGGCCTACGCGCGATTCCCGACGAGTGCTGGCGATGGCTGGTCGATCACCGGGCGCTGATCAGCGTGAATTCAAAGGGAGAAACCTGGCAGGAGTGGCGCCCGATCCTGGACCGGAATCCGGAACTCCACGTTCTTCTTTCACACCTTGGGCTACCGGCGCAGGTGGCCGCCCCCCCGGCGGACGCCGCGGAGAAAATGAACGATGTCCTCGACCTCGCCGCCTACCCGGGGCCGCGTGTAAAGCTAAGCGGATTCTATGCGATATCCGAACCAGGGCACGATTACCCCCACGCCGCAGCCTGGCCCTACGTGGAGGCATTGAAAGAAGCCTACGGAACGGGTCGACTACTCTGGGCCTCGGACTTCGCGCCCTGCCTGGACTCAATCACCTACCCGCAAACCATGGATCTTTTTGCGAAGATGCCGTTCTTCAACGATGAGGACCGGG
>CAZTAB010000275.1:0-15663 GCA_964611475.1 uncultured Verrucomicrobiota bacterium
ACAGTTGGTCCGACAGGCAACCAGTCGCGTACTGATGTGCCGGGTGCTCTTTCAGGTCGACCTGCTGCTCCAGGTATCGCCCATTGAACAGCCTGTCCACGGTCCACTTTCGCCCCCGCTCGAAGCAGCCACGACATCGCACCGCCAGCTCTTCTTCGCCCATCTCCCTCGCCATTCTCTCGGCGGCAAGCAGCGCCGCAAGGTAAAGGGAGCCGACAAAGCTGTTTGGGCCGTGCAGTGAGTAGTCGTAGGTGTTGTGCTGCTCCCCCTCAATCACGCCATTTCCGTCGCCGTCCTTGGCGAACAGGTACTCCAGAACCTTTCGAACGCCGTGCCAGTTCCGTCGCAGGAACCGGTCATTGGGTGAGATCAGGTGTTCCCGCCAGGCCTTGAGTATCGTTCCCGCCTGGCCGTCCATGGCACCGTCCGGCCGTTCTTCCGCCCGATAGCGAACTCGGCCGGTTGCCGCGTCGAGCCCCGCCCCAGGATTGAAATCCTGCATCTCGCGCACCGATCGCTCGAGCGTGGGAAACAGCCGTGCGAGCGCATGGGAATAATTCCACACATGCGTGCATGTGCCACCACAGCAACCAACACCTTCCCAGGCCCAGAACCGGCCATCCCCCCACCATTGGCAGGTGCCGGAGGCCAGGGTGGAGACGGGGGAAAACAGCCGCTCCAGCAGCCAGTGCGGGAGGGAGCCTC
Organism: uncultured Verrucomicrobiota bacterium; assembly: GCA_964611475.1. Lineage (GTDB taxonomy): Bacteria > Verrucomicrobiota > Kiritimatiellia > SLOV01 > SLOV01 > CAUZEO01. The sequence continues at coordinate 706 of CAZTAB010000275.1, forward strand.
CGTACCACGTTTCGTGCCACAGGCGCGTGTCCCTCGCCAGCCGCCCGTGCTGATCGAGCACGTATTGCGCGACTTCCGTGGCGCCGGGAAACCTCCGCGCATAGGCATGCCCCATTCCATGGTTGGGAAAATGCCAGGCCAGAACAAAAACAAACGTTCGCGAATCACCCGGAGCGAGTTCCACGGGGCGGGTCAATACGGCGCCGTTGCGGCGAAGCGGAAGGGCAGCGGAATCATCGGGGCTCTCCACGGGTGAAACCCCGGGCCGGTCCAGTGTTGCAAGGAACGCGCGAGCGTCCTCGAATAATCCTCCCTCTTCGTCCAACGCCAGGACCATCGTCCCAAAATCCGGTTGTCCGGCAATGTTTCCCTGCCCCGAATTTCGGCCCATGTCCGACAGCTCGATTTGGTCAACGTTAATGTGCCCCCAGCTCCCTGATTTGCGGTCGACAATCTGAATCCGGGCCCGGCGCCCCTCGTACGGGACGACATTCCAGCTGCGCCAAGTCAGTTCTTCCGTGTTCTTCCCGGTGGCGGTCAGCACAGGCCGGCCATCGACCAGAAGGTTTACGCAGGTTTCCCCCTCATGACTCCCACCGCCAACCAGGAGATTGATGAATCGCCGGTTGATCGTGAAGGGTGGAGAAGTCAACGTGCCATGCGGTTTGTCCCCGCCGAGGTAGGAGTTGACCAGTCCCTCACCGCCAAATCCGGCCACATGTTGCTGGCCGGAGAGCGTTCCGGTCGCCGGGCGGCGCCCCATTGCTGCCCCCTCCGTCTTCCAATCGCCGTAGTCATCGCCCTCGAAGTCGGCAATACGGATCGCCGGACGGGGCTTCTCTTCCGGCGATGGAACTTCTTCTGCTGCTCCGTGTATGACCATCGTTCGCCCCTGCCCGGTCACCCATCGCGTACATCGCAAGCCCGAAAGCTCCTTGCCGCTGTGAAGAGACACGGCGTTCTCGAGCCAGCCCAGGAGCTCCACGGTGGCCGGACGGTCTGAAGAATTGGTGACCGTAATGTGAAACAAGGTGGCGGGCAGCCCTGAATCATCGGCGTTACCAGGGATGAAGGGCGAAAACGCCTCCGTTTCAATTTCAACCGGAAAACTCTTTTTGCAATACCTGATTCGACCGATCGGATATCGGCCCTCGAACTCGACATCCGGGAAATCGTCATGGCGCAATGTCAGCACCTCCGATTGATCTCCGAAGAAAGCGCGGACGGCAAATCCCTGATCCACGGGCTTGTCGGGAATACGCCGGGCATAATTTGTCTCTCCATAGCCCGTGAACACGGAGCGGTTGAAGATCTGCCAGCAGCCAAGGGTTCCATCACCCAGAAGATACAACTGCCCGGCGCCAATCCCCCCGATCGGCATCCCGATCGTTTCCAGGTCAGCCCCCCGGTAGACGACAATGTCGCCTCTCGCGAAAAGCGTATTAACCCAGTCCGGCGAAAGCTTTTTGTCTGCGGGAATCGGATGAATCTTGTTGCCCATGAGCCTCCCATTCTCCCGAGTGTCACGCGCGGCGGAGACCGGGGAAAATGCCGCAGCAATCGTCGCGGCCCCCGAGGCCTTGATAAACGCACGGCGGTTCAGGAGTCGGGGATCATCGCGCTCTGAGCGCAAGCCCTCCAACGAATGCTTCATGCGGTCAAATCAATTCACGAAGCCGCGAGGTTCAAGAAACTCCCCCGCGACTCTGTTTCGTGTTTCTCACGTATTCCGGGGTCACCGCAACAGTCTCACCGGCTTCCAGATTCCGGCAGCATGCTGATCCTTCGTCACGCGAACCGCGAGGTGGTGCTCCGCTGTGGCATCCAAGGTCTGCGGCAACTTGATGTAGACCGGCTTGTCCCAGGCGTGCCCTTGTAATTCACCAATCGTTTTCCCGTTCAAAACGACGACGGCATCGCCGTCGATGGCTCCAAACTTCAACCGCAGCGCCCTTTCTTGGGCATGTTCCGGAGGAATCCTGAATCGGGTCCGATACCAGGCGGCGCCATGGTAGTCGTGTCCCTGGCTGGTCCAGTCCTTCATCACACTGATGGGAACCCAGGATGCATCCAATTCGCCCGCGAACCAACGCTGGGTCCATCCGGCATTCTCCGGGTCGGCCTTGAAACGCCATTTTTCCGGAAGGGTCCGGATGGCAAGGGGACCCGGCGGGTTCACCAGATCATTGATTTCGAGCTGTGTTTTGGGCATCGGCCATGGCGTGCCGGTCTCCCGTGCCTCTTTCCGCAGGCGCTCGAACGCGGAGGAAAATGCGTAGAGCACCGATTCGCGCGGGTTCTTGAGCCGGGCCAGGTACCCGGAATGGCCATTGGCCGCGACCTTGGCCTGCTCGAGCAACCGCCAGGCCCTGGCTAGATTCCGAATGGACAGGAACTTCGCGTCGGGCGGAGAAGACAGGTTGAGGTAGTCGCCACTTTCTTCGACGGCGTCATGCATCAGGTTTACATAGGCAAGGAGATACTCACCCATCGGCCCGTAATATCCCCGGCAAAACTCTTCAATCAGGGATTGGGCGTCCAGGAACGGGTTCCACATCATCCGCGCGATCAGCCATGCCCGCAATTCCGGCATTTCCGTAGCCGGCGTATCGGACTCCTCAAGCAGGCCCGTCACATTGTGCTCGGCAAAATAGCGAAGGTTCTTTCCCAGCACGCGAAGATTCGGATGCGGCAGGCGATGATAGGTGAAGTTGACCGCGTAATCCCAAATGTAAAGCCGGTCGCATATCTTCGACCATCCGACCAGGTCCTCGTGGAACTGGTTATGCCTCGGATTGTCACCCCGGCGTTCGTACACCGGCGTGCTGAACGAGCATCCAATCGAGGAAAGCTGGATGATCAGGTCGTCACGGGGCCGGGTTTTTTTCGGCGGCGCCTGCGAATAGTGGTACGCCAGCGTCTGAAAAGTAATCTCAGGGAAATCCTGCGCGAGTTCCCCGGCAACGGCATTTACAAATTGGAGGATCAAGCCGGACGGATTGTCATCTTCCTCCACGGCGGAGCAGGGACCACACATGCACCGATTCGGCTCCCCGCCCTCGTCGACCTGCGAGATGGAAAAGAGATTTGCCCACGGGCTCCAGAACAGCGCAAGCCGGGAGTTCTTGATGAATTCCCGACGCATCTCGTGGTTGGTCAGGCAAATTGAGGTGTGCCTGTTTTCAGGAACCGAGTGCACGCGCTTGCCACGGATCAGGCTGAAATACTCGGGGTGGTCCTCGTAGTAGACGGACGGGGGCATGAGGCTCCAGAAGGTGTGGGAAGACCACTTGCTGTGCGCAATATACTGAAATTTCTTCTTCCCGTATGTCGCATCATCCAGCGGCTGCTCGTAGCCATTCACCTTGTTTCTCGCGGACCATGCGCCGGTCGTCTTGAATTGAAAGTCCCGATACTCGAACTGGGGCACGTAGCGGACATCCATGCGGTCGAGACGGATCGTGGGGCGTTTCGGAATCGTGCTGACCCCTGGCGCCCACCAGCGGCAACCCAGGATATCCTCCAAAAACGTGAATGCGGCATAAAGCGTCCCGCGCGGTTCACCGCCGAAGAGCAACAGATTCTTGTCAACCATGCGCATGACAATTCCGTCGGAGCCCAGGCCCGCCGCATCCACGTCCGCGTACAACATGTTTACCGCCGGCAACCCCACCAGGATGTTCGGGCGATCATCGGCGGGCGCGAACTGCACCGTAAACTCGCCACCCGTGATTTTGTTCAAGTGTCGCGCCAAGTCATCGGCCGCGAACCGGCGCGCGGAGGTGGCGGAGCTATCCACGACAATGGCAGCCCTCGCCTCGTTGTTTTCAGCAATGGTAAGGGCCAGGGAATGCAGGATGGAAAAATGAAAGACCATCGAGAGCAAGGCGAAGAAGGGGGGCTTGTGCATCACGAGAAACATCCTCACAAGCACACCGAGCCAAATCAATCTAAATTGCCGCCCCGTGGCAGAAAGGCCCGCTTATGACACGAAAGGCCTAAAGAAACGTTTCAAGAAACTGCAGCCCGCGGCCCACAAGAACCTCGTGTCCACCGTCGTGCCCGGCATATTCGATACGATCCGGGATGCCCAGTCCTTTGTAGGGAGCCGCGGCTCTTCGAAACTCGGCCTCCTGGTGCGGCCACCATCCGATGCCATCGGCGCGCCCCTGCTGGATCTGTAGGGGGCGGGGACAGATCAACGACACCAATTCGGAATCCCCGAAGCCGCCTGAAAATTGCCCGGGAATCCATAAGTGCTCCTCGTCAACGTCTTTGTTCGCGGGGTACAGAGGGCTGTATACCGCCATCTTCCGGATCCGGTCATTTAAAAACGCGGCTCCGACGCCAACCTTGATCCGCAGTTCCAACGCAGCGGCAAAAGCCGTGTAGTACCCTCCCAGGGAGAGCCCCCACATTCCAATCCGGTCCGCATCGATTTCCGGCTGACCGGACACGTAATCGATAAGGCGGCGCAGCTTCCCGATCTCCAGTCCCCACAGGGTGCGCCCAAGCAGGTGGCAAAGACGGGTCAACCGGGCACGGGGGTGATTCCCCGTTACGTTGGCCGGCGCCAGCACCGCGTACCCCGCCTCGAGCAGCGCAGCCGCAAATCCGTGGTACAGGCCTTCCCCATCATTGGGCCCGAACACGCGCTCGGGCGAGCTACCCAGGCCGTGCTGCGCAATGACCATGGGAAGCGGCCGGGTTCCATGCTTCGGCAATGCATACACTGCCCTCCCCTGCAAACCGTCAGCCAGATCAATCCGGATCCAGTGACCCACCGCGGTCTCGGAATCGAAAAAAGGCTCGACCTGGACGTCGAACGGCGCGTCGAAGCTCCACTCCCCAACCGCACGGCTCCACCGAGCCCGGTGCGAAGCGCAGGATTCTTCATATTCCTCCAGGGAACCCGTTTCAAGTGGCCATTGTCCGGATGAATGGAGAGTATCCCGGCACTGCTCCACCAGCCAGGCTTCCGCCTCGCGACGAATCAACGACTGGGCATCGCCCTCCCTGCGGGCAATCATGCCCTCCGGAAGCTTCAAAGCATCATCTGGTTCAGGCATTGGAGGCTCCTTCAAATCGTCGGGCATAGATGGCGAGGAACAAACCGGCATGCGGCCAGGGCAAGGGTACAGGAACAACCATCGTCATCGGAGTCATGATACAGCACAACAAGGAAGCGATGCAAAGAATTGCTCCGCAGAACTTTTCGTCGCGCATGAAGCCAAGACCTCTGCGGGTCGGGCCTCCAAACTGCGGATAAAACGGAAAGAGCCCAAAGCGCAGTGGTAGAGATATCCCCTTTCGCATACCCGCTCAATATGATACTCGAACGGCATGAAAATGCTCCTCCTCCTCTTACTCCTGTTGGCTTCGCAGACTGGTGCAAGATCTGGGGAATACGAACCCACGTGGGACTCCATTGACAAGCATCAGACGCCCGAATGGCTGAAGGACGCGAAGCTGGGTTTGTTCATCTACCCGGCGCACATGACCGAGGAGGAGTGGCGGCGATGGGTGGAGAAAAACGGAAAGCTCCCGGGGGTAAGTCACCACGTGGGTCTCGACAAATTCACCCACAAGAACGCGACCTGGAAGGACGTGGAATGAGATCCGGACCGTCTGGTTGATCTTGTCATCAAAATGGGAGCCCGCTACGTGGTGTGGGGCTCGGAAGCAAACTCCTTTTTCCTGAAACACCCGTCGAGCGTTGCTGATGTCGAGGGCAGCCCTTTTTCCCAGATGGGAGAGCAAGGGCGCGACTACACGCAAGAAATCGCCGACGCGGTTCGTCGGCAGGGCCTTCGGTTCGGCATGTATGTGAACTATATCCACCCCGGACGACATCCGGCATGGTTCACCGTGATGAAAGAACGCATCGAGCGGTACCAGCCGCGCACCCTGTGGCTGGACGGCGACAAGATGGGCGACACGGCCGAGAACCTGCGCAGCCGGGAACTGGCCGCCATGTACTACAACCTATCGAAAAACCCGGAGGAAGTAGCGATCGAGGACGCGCTGGGTTCCCACAAACGGGCCTCCTGGGGCAAATCACTGGCGCATGGCGACTGGTATCGAAAGGAAATGTCCTCGCCGGCAACCGAAATCTCCGATGGATTCTACATCCGCTACTCGGAGTACTTTATCCGCGACTGGCATCAGACCACGGACCGGCCCCATGGACTGATCGCCGGATATGTCTACTGGCTTTGCCAGACTGCCAGTCACGGGGGGAACCTGGAAATCGCGATCTGGGCCAGCCCGGATTCACTTCTGGAGGAGATGCACCGGACGATGCGTCACCTGGGCGACTGGCTTTACGTGAACGGCGAGGCGATCTATGAGACGCGCCCCTGGCACGACGGCAAGCCGCAAACCAAAACGACATCAGGAATCGACGTCCGGTTCACGACCCGGGACGACTCGCTTTACGCGATCCTCTTTGACTGGCCGGACACGGAATTCACCCTTGCAAATCTGCGGGCAGAGCCGGGGACCGAAGTAATCCTGCTCGGAAGACAACTTGACACGCATCAGGTGACCGGAACCCAGACGAAGGAGGGTTTCCGCGTCCACATCCCCCGTACCGGAACCTATAACGCACGCCGCTCCGGCTGGCATCCGGGATTCGGAATCGAGATCCCTTGTGATCACGCCTACAGCTTCAAGATCACACCACGCCCGGCCTAGGCGGAATAGCGACACAAAACAGATGCGAACGAACAGCAGGGCATGAAGTACATGTCGCCTCCGACCCGAAACGAACTCTAGCCCGGCATTCCCTGAACGGGCTCCTGCTCCTGCGACTATTTTCCGCCTTCGTCCCACCGCAATCGCCGAACCCATCCCTCAAGGGGATCTTCTCGAGGATTCGCTTGCCTCCGCGTTGCCGCCGATGCTAGGACCACTTCGAGAAACCTGACACCACCGCCTACCCAAAGGAGAGCGCATGCCTACTGCGAACGCCCGCCACATTCTCGTCTCGACCGAAGAAGCCTGCAACGATCTCAAGCAGAAGATTGAGACGGGCGCCGATTTCGCGGAACTGGCGAAACAGCACTCTGAATGTCCGTCCGGGGCTTCAGGGGGCGACCTTGGCGAATTCAGGCCGGGCCAAATGGTGCCCGAATTCGACCACGTCTGCTTCAACGAAGCCGTCGGGGAAACACACGGCCCGGTAAAGACCCAGTTCGGGTATCACCTCGTCGAGGTGACGGCAAGGACGGAGTGACCAGGAAGTGACAGGGTGTCCGGCAGCTCACATCCAGCAACCGGAACCCGGGGTTCATCACGCGGCCCGAAACTATCCCTTCTTCGGCACATAATGCCCGAGCGGATCATCGTCGAACAGGCCCCGGATCCGTTTCATGTGAACCAGCGAGGGCAGGTGATCCCGCAGCGCAGCAAGCCGGTCCGGCAGCAGGGCCAACTTGGTCCAGTGCGTGTTGAGAATCTGCGTGTTCGGGGCGCAGGACGCCATATCAACCATCTCCTGAGCCAGCGCCGCAACGGGTTCGAATGCCGCTGCCGCTCCCTCCACATCCCCTGCGCGGATCGCCTCCAGCACCGCCAACTTGGCCTGCCGGAACCTGGCCCGGAGACAAACCAGCTTCGTGCTCACGACCAGGATGTTGCTGTCCAGCGAGTGATATCGCCATCCTCCCTTTTCGGTTGCCGACTCGATCGCCTCGACCGCCCGTTCGGCGGATTGCACCGTCGCGTCAATGTCGTCCACCAGACCAGGCGGAGGCGGCTCGTTCATAAGCGGTACCGGGAAAAGACTTGCGGCAAACACAGTGTGGAGCGGGAGTCCGAACGATTTACGCTGAATGGAACTGTAGAGGCGCGTCCAGACATCTTCCATCGCATCGACCCATGCCATCCCGTCGGGAACCGCCTCTTCCCCCAACGCTTCCGACAGGTACTCTTCCGTCGCCTCCCTCGCCGTCATCCCGGGATTGCGGGCGAGCCGGGCAAATACGTAGTGGTTCAGGGGAAAAACAAACGCGTTGATTGTGGCCGATGACCACATGCCGCTCACTCCCGCCTCCCGTTCGTGCTGCAGCACGGTTTCGATCCGCTGCGGATAGCAGGCAGGCAGAAGGAAGGTGGGATTTTCCTGGATCTCCGCCCAGCCCTGCGCCTCAATCCCGGAGTTCAGCCAGGCTTCGATCCGGTCGGAGTGCTCCTTTGCGGACCGATGCCCGGGGTAGTGCATCCCGGGAGGCTCAAGGGAAATGACGTCCTTCGGCAGCGCCCGGGCCATCGGCGGGATCTCGTGTGGATCAAAACCCCACGACATGACATACACTTTGGCATCGGGACGCCGTTTTCGGATCATGTCGTAGAACAGCTGAATCGTGTCCAGGAACGGGTTTTCCTTGGACCGGCAAGCCTCACACGCGCATCCGCCGGAGTCCCTCCCCCACATCGAAAAGCCGTCGACTTCCGGGTAGGTGTCGACGACCGTGCCCCACAAATCAAGCAGGTGCTCGATGGCCTTGGGCTGGCTCGGACACAGCGGCAGCCCCTCATTGCAAAAATCATCCGGCGTAACGGCCTGCAGATGCGGATTGTCGCGAGCGAAGGTTGGAGCACCAACGTTCAGCTTCATCCCGACCACCGTGTGAAACCCGATGCTGGAAGCGTAGCGCATTGCGTCGATCCGGGTGTCCACGATCCGCCTCACCTCCGGGGTGGAAAGCTCTGGATCCTTCTCATAATATACCTCGCCGGGCCCGAAGGCAGGCCGCGGAGCCAACAACCCGTGATAAAGTCGGCGCGCCTCGTGAAGACTACATTCCGGCTGGTCCAACCGTAACTGTACGTGGGAAGAGAACATACAGGCGTTGAATCCCAGCGACTTCGCCCAGTCAAGGTGGGACTTCCAACCGGCAAGGCCCATGTCCCGCAGATACCAGCCGGGCACAGGAAAGACCGTTTGCAGGAAAATACCTATGACAGGATCTCGGGACATCGCATTCTTCCTTTCGGTTCCTTCACCTTTTTGTAGCCTCCGTCGTAGTCTTCATCCTAGAATTTGTCGACGTTAGAATTCAAACGGGGCCGGATTTTGACCCGGCAGCCAACGATCTACACCGTAACAAGGAAAAGGAATTTCGCTCCATGGCAACTCCCGCATCTGGCAGCACCGAAATCGACGCCCGCCTTGCCCAGCTATTCCTCGACGAAGAGGTTATCGATCACGCGAACCGCCTCCAGCGCGTGATTCACCAGCCCATCAAGCACTTCGAGAACCCGCTGTACACGGTCGGCGCGCCCTGGGAAGGCGACGGCATGACGTACCTGGGGGGAGTCTACCAAGACCCGAGGGAAAACATCTGGAAAGCGTGGTATGTCTCCCTCTACCCGCCCGAATATCCCGAGATCATCTTCGCGGTCTGCATGATCGTTTCCGACGACGGGATCCACTGGCGAAGGCCGGAACTCGATGTGTTCAGGGGTCACAACGGAGAAAAAACGAATATCGTCCTGGAACTCGGGCCAAACACGGGGGGCACGACCGCCCCGAACATCATGTACGAACCGGATCATGAGGATGAACCATGGACAATGTTCATCAGCACCTGCCCCAAGGGAAATTATCAGTACAAGGGATACATTCTCCGGTCGCCCGACGGCGTGCACTGGCGGTGGACCCGGGAACGGCATGACGGGGTTGACCACAAAATGGGGGATCGAAACACGGCCATGCTGGGTCCGGACCCCGAGTTCCCCTACGTAATCATGAGCCGGGCGGAAGCCGAGCACCGGAAATGGGGCCTGGTCCGCGCGTCACACCGAGCAGCGATCAACGAGAACGGCATGGACGAGAAGGACAGGCACGTGCTCGTGGTCTATCCCGACCTCGAAGATCCCCCGGGCGGCCAGATTTATCACGCGCACGGCTTCCGGTACGAGAGCACCTACGTGGGGCTTTTCCAGTGGTACTGGGAAACGAACGATCCCAGCGCGGAGATGGAGCTGATCACAAGCCGGGACACCGTCCACTGGGCTCGCGTCAACCCGCGGAAACCATTTCTCCCCTGCGGGGCACATGGCAGCATTTCAGGGGCATTCGACGCGCGCGCAACCGACACCGCGCTCTCCCCGCCGGTGCGATTCCGAAAAGGCGAACGGGAGTCGCTCTGGTTCTATTACTGGGGCGGCCCGGCCATGCACGGAAACCGGCATTTGACCTGGGGACGCAGCCTGGGCCTGGCCCAATTGCGCGTCGACGGCTTCTGCTCCCTGCGCGCCAACCGCTACCCCGCAACGCTGTTCACGAAGCCCTTGACCTGGCCGGGCGGGAAACTGCAGGTAAACGTGAGCGTTCTTGGCGGCGGCGGCGGCAGAAGCATCGCGACCGAAGTCCTCGACGAGGATTTCCATCCGATTCAAGGGATGGGGCATGCCGACGCAGATCTGCTCTGCGGTGACGGGATACGGCTGGACCAGACCTGGAAGGGAGAAAGCTCACGAATCAACGCGCTCGCAGGAAAACGAATTCGGCTCAAATTCCACATTGAAAACGCCGACTTCTACAGTTTCCGCAGTTCAGACGAATCCCAAGTGTCCAACATAGACATCCGGGTCGACAAGGCGGATGAGGTATACAAGGAAAAGTAGCAAGCAGGAACGCGGATGCAACGAGGCAGCTACCCCCCCTCATACCCTTCCCGCTCCTCCCTGACTTTTCGCAAAGCATGATACTTCGCGAAATCGATCTGGAAAAAGCGACGACGGGTATCCTCGGACAGGCGTGTTTTCTCGTACAACATGTGCCCGGTCGGCATCTGAAGGGTCATGGAGTCGATATCCGTCTTTCGAACCTGCCCTTCCTTGATCCCACCTTCCTTCAACTGGATCTTCACATACATTCCTGCCCGGGGAGGGACGAAGCGATTGCTGTACAACTCAAACCAGTAGTCGTACCGCTCCTCCCAGTCAGGCGCCGGTTCGGGCAGTTCCTCCCCCCAATTGGCTTCAAACGGTTCAGGCAGGGGGGGAGCGGGCGCCTCATCCCCCGCCGCGGCAGGCCCTGTCTCCTCCCGCAGTTCTTCTTTCCCGGCAGCCCCCTCCGGTGCCGGTGGCGGGGCCAAATCCCCCGGCGACGGGATGACACCCGGGGGCGCCGGTTTAACCGAAATGCCTTCGGCTTCCAATGTCTCGTCCGGTGCACGCAACGCGAAGATTCCGGGGAGGGCCATGTTGTGAACCTTGACCGCGACAAGGACCGGCAATGACAGCGTGGCAACAAGAAGGGTCTGGCCGCTGAGAATATGGCCCCGGGCCATCGCCACGACTCCCAGGATCAGGGCTACCATCAGCAGGGGCGCGAAAACAAACCAGAAGTCCCAGTGCACGAACATCAGAACCAGGCTGATGGCCAGACAGGACCAGCCGCCCACGGCCACGCCATGATGCGGCGGGGCGGAAGCATGGGCAACATGGCGGCTCGGCGCGGGTTCCGGCGGAATCTCCCCGGCCTTCGTCGTCGACTCCTTCAAATACACCCGGGGCGGGTAACCCGCAGAAGGTGCCGCGGGGGCTTCCTTCGGAAGGCGGATCCACTCCCTGCAACTCGGACACGGAGAGGTCAACCCGGCGGACGTCTTAACCACCTGGATGTGCGAACCGCATTTGGGGCAGTCAAACTCAATACTCGGCATGGGTTACCACTCCCCGCGTTGGAACGTTGGCAACAAACCTAGGGGAAGTTCGCGCCCCAGATATGTCCTCGCCCCTGCCACCAGATGGGGTCCTGGTCGTCCCACCATTCGTACTCGGTCCCGTCCCGGTCCTCCCACGTTTCCGAGTCAGAAACAAACCGGGAGTGCCCATCCAGAAACCCGATGTTGGAGCCGCCCTCGTGCGCCCGGGCCCCGCCCTTGTTCCACGGGTTGTCCCACACGTACGCAACCATGTTCGGATCTTCGATCCCATTCTGGCCCGCGCCAGGATTGTCGACGGAGTTCATGTACACGCTGAACTCGTAGTCTGTGTAGAAATCGCTCGCAGGAACCACACAATCGTCCGGGACCGGCTTGTTGCCGATTCTCGTGTCATCCCGCTTATCGATGCCCCGATTGGCCGGGCAGTCAAATACGTCGACCGCGCACTTCAGATACGGAAGGTGCGCGATCGCCGACAACGCAAACCGGTTGTAGGTTCCACTGCTGTCCCCCGGTAAATCGTCTTCCAGCTCCTCCAGGAACAAGAGCCCACCCGCCGCGATCTGACGCAGATTGCTCAGGCAGGCAGTCCGCTTTCCCTTGCGCAGGGACGAGTTGATGGTGGGAACCAGAACCGCCGCCAGCATCGCAATGATGCTCACGACAACCAATAATTCGATCAGCGTAAATCCGCGAGGCGGCTTCCTTTTCATGTCCCCAATATACGTGCTCACGGCATGAAGGGTCAAGCGGGGCGGACATTGGACGGGACGAAACGAGCAAAGCGCCTGGGCCACGAAACCACCGCCCCCTCCTGTTCACAGGAGGAGAAGGCAGGGGGCATCGATTTACGATACCTGCCCCTCGAGTTCCTCCTGCAACCGGATCTCCACGTTGCGCTCGTAGAGGGTGCCGAGAAGCTCCTGCATCATTCCCTCCATCATCCGGTCGAGGCTATAGAGGGTAAGATTGATCCGGTGATCCGTAACGCGGTTCTGCGGAAAGTTGTAGGTGCGAATCCGCTCGCTGCGGTCACCGGAGCCCACCTGGTTGCGACGCGTGCTGGCCATTTTGTTGATTTCCTCCTGCCGCTGCAGGTCGAGCAGCCGGGCCTTGAGCACGCGCATGGCCTTCTCCTTGTTCCGATGCTGTGACCGCTCATCCTGACTTTGCACGACCAGGCCGGTCGGCGCGTGCGTCAACCGCACCGCCGAGTCGGTCTTGTTCACGTGCTGGCCTCCCGCACCGCTCGCCCGGTAGGTGTCGATCCGGATCTCGTCCGGCTGAACCTCGATTTCGTCGACGTCCTCGGCCTCAGGCAGGACCGCTACCGTCGCGGCGGAGGTGTGGATCCGTCCCTGCGTTTCGGTGGCGGGGATGCGCTGGACCCGGTGCGCTCCGCTTTCAAACTGAAGCGTGCGAAAAACGTCGTCCCCCTCCACGGAAAAAATGACTTCCTTGTATACCCCCAGGCAGGATGAGCTCGCATCCAAGATGGCCGACATCCAGCCCCGCTGTTCACCGTAACGCGTATACATTCGGTACAGGTCGCCCGCGAACAGGGCCGCTTCATCCCCCCCGGTTCCGGCGCGGATCTCCATGATGATGTTCCGGCTTTCATCGGGGTCGGGCGGCAACAGGGAGATTTTAAGGTTAACCTCTGCAGCCGGAAGCCGTCCCTCGAGTTCCGCCTGTTCCGCCTCAGCCATCTCCCGCAGTTCCTCGTCGATCTCCGGATCCACGAGAAGATCGCGATTGTCCTGAAGTTTTTCCTTGAGGCCCACGAATTCCAGGCTGCAGGCGTGGAGCTTCTTGAGGTGCGCATGCTCGGTGAGCAATTCGCGGTACCGTCCCCGATCGGAAATGGTTGCCGGATTCGAGAGGTTGGTCTCGATGTCACCCAGACGCACCTCAAGCTTTTGAATGTAGTCGGCATCGATCATGATGCGTAACGAAAAAAAGAAAGCGGGCCGCAAAGACCCAGCAAGGTCTCTGCGGCCCGCCTCTGGAATCAGCTATTTGCCCGCCCGCGCGTACCGTTTCTGGAAGCGCTCCACGCGCCCCTCGGTGTCAATGTACTTCGCCTTCCCCGTGAAAAAGGGGTGGCAGCTTGAGCATGTGTTCACGTGCATCTCGCGGACGGTCGAACGAGTCTCCAGCACGTGTCCGCAGGCGCAGATGATCTTGGCGTCGGAATACTCAGGGTGTATGGCCTGTTTCATATCAGGGTCCTTCTTTTCTGCGGGAAACGGCGGGAATGTACTTCTTCCCCCGGGAAAATGCAAGCGCGTTTCCAAAGAATATTGTAAGCCAAAAATGTTCGCAGATCAGCCCCCGATCAGGTAGCGTCCCGGGCATGATGAAAAAAATCGCTAGAATTTACTTCCTCCTGGCCATGGGCATGATGACCGTCCCGGGCATGGCGCAGGACGATGATCTGCAGCAGCTTCCGGAGGGAATCTATGCCAAACTCTCCACCAGCAAGGGGGACATTGTCTGTCTTTTGGAGCATGCAAAAACGCCCATCACAGTGGCCAATTTCGTGGGGCTGACAGAGGGAACCAAGGACTCGAACAAGGAGGGAAAACCCTTCTACGACGGGCTGAGCTTCCACCGCGTCATCGGCGACTTCATGATCCAGGGAGGGTGCCCGAGCGGAAACGGAACCGGCGGTCCGGGATATAAGTTCGTGGATGAGTTCGATCCCTCCCTCCGGCACGACCGTCCCGGGATTCTATCCATGGCCAACAGCGGCCCCGGGACGAACGGAAGCCAGTTCTTCATCACCCACGTGCCAACCCCCCACCTGGACGACAAGCACTCGGTGTTCGGGCACGTCGTGAAGGGCCAGGACGTCGTCAACGCAGTAGAGAAAGGGGACCTGATCAATGCCGTCACCATCCTCCGGGTCGGGGAAGCAGCCCGGGAATTCAGGTGCGACCAAGCTTCGTTCGACACGTTGGTGGCCAACGCCGTCGCGACAGAGGAACAGGAGTTCAAGCAACTGCTGGACACAAAATTCCCCTCCCGGAAGACCACAGACTCCGGCCTTATGTACGTTGTCGAAAAAGAGGGTGAAGGAACCTCGCCGGTCGCGGGCCAGGACGTCAGCATGCACTACACCGGCTACCTGCTCGACGGCAAAAAGTTCGACAGTTCCCTGGACCGAGGAACGCCGCTTCGGTTCAAGGTCGACGCCGGGCAAGTGATAAAGGGCATGGATCAGGCCGTGATGGACATGCGAGTCGGGGGCAAGCGAACCATCATTATTCCCCCG
>CAZTAB010000276.1:0-6239 GCA_964611475.1 uncultured Verrucomicrobiota bacterium
TGATCTTTTTCGCTTTCGCCTCCGGATCTTTTCGAACTCCTGTCGCCGGCGGCTTTCCTCGCCCTTGATTCGCTCCTCGTACCGGTCGCACAGTTCGCGCCTGGCAATAAATCGATTCATTGCCTGAGACCGGTCCTGCTGGCAGCGGACCTCGATCCCGCTGGGCTGATGCTTCAACTGGACGCAGGACGCGGTCTTGTTGATTTTCTGGCCGCCTTTTCCGCTGCCCAGAAGAAAGCGCTCCTGGAGATCGGATTCCTTGATTCCAAGTTCATCCATGCGCACCGCGAGGCGTTTTCGTTTTTCTTCAGAAATCATTTTCCGTTCCTGGAAATGACGGGTACTATGGCCTCTTCCAGTCGGTGGGTGTAGCTCAGCTGGTTAGAGCGCCAGATTGTGGTTCTGGAAGTCGCGGGTTCAAGTCCCGTCATCCACCCCACTTCCTCCTTCTCGGCCAAATTGCACGCAATCACCCTCCCGCGGTGATTGAGCAGGATCACGCTGTCGGTCATGTAGCCCATCCCAAAGACGAGCCGCCCCCCATCCTTTTGAGTTTTCAACCGTCGCTGTGGATCGAATCGCCCACGTTCCGAATGCACCGCCCGGAAACGACAAGCAGGGAACCAGGACAACGGTGGAAATGGCCAAGCCAAAGAAGGGATAGGTCATCGATGACCAGAAACGAGCAAAACGTTTTCTCCCACGAACAAACCCTCCCAGAGCGGCGAGCACGTGCACCAAGGCTGCATCGTGTCATTCTCCGCTCGTCGGGTGAATGCTTTCATGACCGGCCGTTCCGTTCAACCCCCCGCAAGCTACTCGGAATCATTGCCTCTCTCGTCCAAGGTCTCATCGGAGAGATGGCGGTGGATCAAACTTGAATCCGACGGTATCCCTGAAATCTCCACCAAATTTTGTGGATTGGCCATACCCACCGTCACAAAAATCACGATCTCATCCTGGACCTTCCGCGTGGACTTGTGACTGAACAGGTACTTCCCGAGGACCGGAATGCTTCCCAACACAGGAATCGCATTCCGGCTATCGGTATCATTGGTTTCCGTCAATCCACCGATCGCCACTGTCTTTCCGCTTTCGACCTGGAACTCGGTGGTGATCGTACGGATCGACGTAATGGGATAGCTCACCCCGATCGCTCCGCCCACCTCTAGGGTCCCCAGCTGCCGACTCAACTCCGGCTGGATCTTAACGGTGATGTTTTCCCTCGTGTTAACGGTTGGCGTGACGTCCAACTTCACCCCGATCTCGATATAGGGCAGGACGGGATCCAGGGAGTAGGCAAACCGGTCGCCGTTATTCCCCTGGGGCACTGCGGTGACGTTCGGCTGGTTGACCCCGACATGAATCCTTGCGGTCTCGCCGTTGGCCACGATGACTTTCGGGTTGGAAACAACTTCCACCCCATCCTGCTCTTTCAGCGCACTGAGCGTGACAGCCAACTCGTCGGCGGACAGAACCGCGGAAAGCAGCCGGGTTGTCACATCCGAATCAAGTCGCGAGGCGGACTTCGACTCGGTGTCGACGACCTGGGACAAGGAGCTGCTTTGGCTGTCCAAAACATCATCGAGAACCGGGCGGATATCCGTCAGGTCCGTGATGGTCGTAACCACCC
Source organism: uncultured Verrucomicrobiota bacterium (assembly GCA_964611475.1). Lineage (GTDB taxonomy): Bacteria > Verrucomicrobiota > Kiritimatiellia > SLOV01 > SLOV01 > CAUZEO01. The sequence continues at coordinate 1,634 of CAZTAB010000276.1, forward strand.
CGGTATCTGGATCCACTTCACGCGTCACGGAGGGAATCGCGTTGCGACCGGTCAGCGAGGCGCTGAAGTTACCCTCGGAACGGGAAAGTTCACCAGACGAATTAAACCGGAGGTCGTTTCTTTGACTGGTCGAAATGGAATTCTGCGTCCGGCGATTCTCGACCGATGTGTCGGTCATCGTGGCATCGCTTTCATCGTGGATCTGCTCCCGCGTGTACGCCCCGGAGGGAGTCACTCCCGCAGTGTAGCCTTCAAGCACTTGCCAGTTGATGCCGAGATTCTCGATCGCGGTGTCATTCAACTCGATGAATTTTGCCTCGATGTACACCTGCTCGCGCGGCCTGTCGATCTGCTTCACCGTCCTCCGGATCGCAATGAGCCGGGAGCCCGTCTCCTGTACAACCAGGGCATTGGCGGAGGGGAAGGCGGATACCGACGCATTGGTCGCCACCAGCATCCGTTCCACGACCGACACCACATTGGATACGGACGTGTAATTCAGGAAAATCGTCTCCATCCGGACCGGCTCGGCCGCGAGGTCCTGCTTCGAGATGATGGAATAGATACTGTTCTGCTTTCCCACCAGGACCAGATTCACGGAGTCGAGAATCGCCTCCAGCGCCGGCTGCCAAGGCACGTCGTGCATACTCACCGTGACCGAACCCTGTAGATTGGTTCCCGCCACGATGTTCGCGCCGGAAATACGGCTGAACATGCGGACGACGTCCGCCAGAGGAGCATTGTCGAGGGAAATGGTGATAAGGTCTTCGCCCCCGGAGCCTTCCGTGATTTCCACGTCCTCGATATCTACCCGCGGATCGACATCGATTTCCTCAACCGCACTTTCCTCTTCCGCGGGCGCTTCGGTCACGACACTCGTCACGGGAACACCAGGCAGCTCTTCAGACTGACCAAACGTGATGTGATTCAGCGCGGCCAGAGCCCCCGCGAGCGTGATAATGGCCATCAGCAGCTTGAATTTCATGAGACCCCTCCTCAGGGATGCGGTTCTTCGTACCCTCAACCTAATCAGCGACGAAAATACACACGACTTGTGGGCTCAATTCAGTGATTCCAAAAGCACACGCTGCGGCGTCAACATTTTCAACAGAAACTGGTATTTCCGGCCTTCGGCTTCGATAAACAGCGTATCTCCCTCTTTCAACAGCTGATCATTAATGATCGAAACACACCCACCGGGTTGACGTAGTATTCCGGCAATCTTTATTCGGGTCTTGAGAAGGTCCCGTCCCGCAGCCGTAAATCCTGAAAAGCCCAAGGCGGCTTCCGCCTCTTCGAAATCACCTGACAGATCTCCGGAACTCGTAGTCTCGCGGTCTACCGAACCCCCGTCCGGGCGATAGCCGACGGGCCAGAACGGGTCTCGCAACGGCTCTGAGACTGCATCCGCAGACTCGGCTTCTACATCGGCCATTGCGTTCTTCCCAAGGACCTCCTCTTCGGCCACCGACAATGGCCCCTCATAATCCTCCGCTTGAACGTTAGAATACTGACCAATCATCAGTACCCCAAGGAAAATCATCAAGAAATCTTCCGTTTTCCTAGCCATGATCGGCCTCCTTTTGTTCAGCAAGCCTCTCCGCGGCAACGGTATTGAGACAAATCGGCCACTCAATGACCATGTTTACGCTGTGCTGCTCCGGCTTGTCCAAACGGGAATCGACCGTGAGCCCGGTGATCGACAAGTAGGGGTTACCCTCCTTCAGGACCTCAACAAGATTCTTGAGCTCGTTGTAGCTGCATTCCGTGATGATCCGGACTGAATAGGAGCCGAACACACGGTGCCCGTCCTTGGTCTGGGCCTGGAGCACGGCCGCACCCTCGACCTCAGACACCGAGGAAATTTCGACCCCGACGATACGAGAATTCGCGTACATCTTCTGGGTGGCCCAGGACAACCGGTTCTCCATGCTGGGAAGGAACTCGCCCGCCGCCTTCTGCAACACTTCGCTGGACTCCGCAAGGTTCGCGCGAAGAGTTCGCTCGTTCTTGATCATGCGATGCGCCTGGTCCAGATCGTTCTGGAGCATCTGGCACTCAGCCTTCGTATTGGCCCACTTCTCCTTCATGGGAAGAAAAGCAGCGTTGAACAACACAAACAGAGACGTAAGGCCGACTACCACCCCCAGGAAGATGTACTGTTTCTTCTCTTTCGACAGTTCCCTGAAATTCATTCCATTACCCTCTCCCCGCTTGTAACGTCCAGCCGGAAGGTCCGCATGGCTTCGTCACCCTCCGAACCGCCGCCGCCCGCATGGTCTTCTATCAGTTGAATACCGGTCAACTTCACCTGACTCACCCAGGTCTGCATTTCCCTGTCGCTCCGGATTCCATCGACAAAACGGATTACATCCTGGTCGGAAAGCGCCCCCTGGGCTTTCCCTTCGATCCGCAGCATAAAGTGCCGTGCCGGATTCCCCGGGTCATCCTCGTCCACCTTGGGATGGCTTGACAGCTTGACGTTCCCGTTCACCGAAATACGGGTAAGCTGAATGTTTGAAGGCACCAGCCTCTGGATCGCCACAAGCGATTTGTCCCAACGAATTCTCGTCCCGGTCCAGGAGTCCAGTTCCGATACGTACTCGTGATTCTGTGCGCTAGAGTCCGACATGCCCTTGATACGGTTGAAATCGTTCTCAATCGCGGCGAAACGGGCATGGGCCTTGGCATGGCCGCCGATGACGTTGTGATACTGGAAAAACAGGAAAACGAGGAGCGCCGCCAGCGCCGCGCCCCCGACCGTTGCGAACATCCGATTCATCGCTTCACGATTAACAGAATGGCTCTGCTCTATCTCTTCCGTCCGCAGCAGGTTTACACGCACGCTCATGCTTCCTCCAAGGCACCCATGGCCGCGCCGACGGCAGCGGCGAATCGGACTTCCTGGCCCTTCAACTCGCCTGGAACCGCGCCCGGGATCATGGAAATATTTTCCAGGGGATTCCATGGTTCCACCGGCCGGCCGACCGATTCACAGACCTTCTGCTTAAAGTCGCTTACCAACGCCAAACCGCCGGTCACGTACCACGCTTGGATGTCTGTTCCGAGCCGCCGCTCGACAAACTCCCGCGAAATAGCAAGCTGGCGCAGAAAACCCTTCATCGATCCCTCGACGGATCCCCCGATGTCGAACGACATTTCGCCAATCATGTCCTCGGACGTGGCCTGATCGACTCCGAAATCTCTCTGAATCCGCTCCAGGATGTTATCGCTGCCGAATTCGAACTTCCTCAGCAGGATCGGAACGGACTGCGAAAAAATCGATAAACAGGTGATCTTCGATCCCCCCTCAATCACCCCGACAGCACCTTTGGTGAAACGGGGCGCGACAGACCGGGAAAAGCCAGTGGCAGCCGACAGAGCGGAAACCTCCACCGAGATCGGGGTGGGCGAGCCATCCCCAAGGACCTGCAGAAGACCGGTTGCATCCTCGTCGGGAAGTCCCACCGCCACCACACTGGTGCTCGACTTGCTGCGTGGCTGGCTCGCCAGCGAATAGCCAAGCCTGAAGCCATCCTCCAGCCCAACATACTCCTTCACCGCCTCATCGGCATTCGGCGAATTGTGGGAAAAACCCGGAAGATTCAACAACCGGATCACCGCCCGAGACGAGGTGACTGACAAGGCCGAGTGCTTTGCCCGAAACGGCTTCGGAAGCGTCACTTGCCCCCGCTCTTCACCACCACCGTTACTCAGGTGAGGAATCTGCCCGACCGCGGTTACAGTCAGCCCCTGCTTCCCTTTCTTCATCCGGACCAGTTTCAAGCCTGTCGTGGCGGAATCCACGGCCACGATGTCGCTTAGACCCCGCCGCAGTCCTATTTTGTCTTCCCGTTTTGCAATCATGTCTCGTTTAGGTGTTCGAACCTTTCAAACTCACTGCACTACCGGACCCTGACTGAGCAGATCCCGTGCTAACCTTCAAAAAATGATGCAGTTTCGGAACCAATAACCAAATCTAGCGGCACAAAACGCATTTTGACTTCATTTTGTCAAAAATGCAAAAAGGCTGGAGCGGCATGACTCCACCGCTCGCGGATCGCCGAAGATCGAAATGGATGATTGTGGATTGCACAATTCACCCCAGAAATTTCAGGAAGATGGATTCACCATGGAAACACCCCCGTCCCCGTCGGATAAATTCTTCGCAAACAACTGTATTACAGAATTTTACAGCCAACACTCCCCCCGCGCGAAAGTTCACTTCAACGGGTCATAGACCCGCAACGCATTCCGGAGGATCCTCAGTCGGAATCGTCAAATGGTACGAACAATACAAACGCACCAAATGCAAATCTATGTAACCCGAGCCTGAAAGGCCCTCAGGCATGAAATCTGCTTGAGAAAGCAATCGCCCTGCAGGCGGATCGCTACAAAAACTCAGGTAGAGAGTGACACGCGAATGGAGCATTAGGAACACGCATGAAGCGCATACTCGAGAATAACAAAAAAGGATTCACGCTGGTGGAGATCATGATCGTCGTGGGGATCATCGGCATGCTGGTCACAATGGCGACGTCCGCCTTCGTCCGGGCCCGCAGCAACTCCCAGAAGGTCATGTGTCTGAACAATCTTCGAATGATCC
>CAZTAB010000277.1:0-2376 GCA_964611475.1 uncultured Verrucomicrobiota bacterium
AAAAGCTGGCCCGCGTCGTGCCCGATGTTGAGCTGCGCCACAAAGCGGAACTCGCCGAGCAGATCCTGGTCTGGAAGAAAAAGCGCAACGCGGTGCTTCTTGCTCACAACTATATGGAGCCTGCCCTGTATTACTCGGTCCCGGACTTCACGGGTGACTCCCTGGAACTGAGCCGAAAGGCCGCAGAGCCCCATGCCGACGTCATCGTCTTTTGCGGCGTCCGATTCATGGCCGAAACAGCGAAAATCCTCAGCCCCCACAAGACGGTTCTGCTCCCGGCGAGCAAGGCCGGCTGCTCCCTGGCCGCCAGCATCACGGCCGAAGATGTTCGAAACCTCAAGAAACAGTTCCCGGGTGTCCCGGTGGTGACCTACGTCAACTGCTACGCGGACGTGAAGGCGGAGACCGATGTGTGCTGCACCTCCAGCAATGCGGCCATGGTGATCGAGTCCCTGGAATCCGACCGCGTCATCTTTTTGCCGGACGAATATCTCGCGAGGAATGTCGCACGGGAAACGAACAAGAAAATCATCTTTCCCACCTCCACCCCCAGGGCCACCTACGACGAACTGGATTATCACTTCATCGGATGGCACGGGAAATGTGAGGTTCACGAGCGGTTTACGGTTGAAGACATCGAGAACGCCCGCAATCAGTTTCCCGACGTGATCGTGCTGGCTCATCCCGAGTGCCCCCCTGAAGTGGTCACCGCCTCCGATTTTTCCGGCAGCACGACCGCCATGGTGAAATACGTGCAGGAGCACGCCGCAGGACGGTACCTGCTGCTAACCGAATGCAGCATGGGCGACAACATCGCGGCGGAAAACCCGGAAAAAGAGATGGTTCGAATCTGCAGCATTCGCTGCCCGCACATGAACACCATCACCATGGAGGACACACTCCTGTCCCTACAGAACATGCAGCACGTCATCGATGTCCCCGAAGAGATTCGCATCCGCGCATTCCGGGCCGTGAAGCGAATGGTTGAAATCGGTCCGACCGGTCGAACCGATTAGTCGGTTTCCCGGGGGATCAGGCATGCAGCGTGCAGAGCCGGCTCACGAAACACTACACGTGAGACACGGGGTCCCGCAATTCCGGCTCCGGGACATCCTCCTCTATCCTGCTCACGAAAAACCCGGCGTCCCGGATCATTTCAAGGTCCCTGCTTTCGCCCTGCCCCGGCGTGGTGAGATACCCTTCCGTGAACATTGAGTTCGCAGGATAAAGGGCCAGCGGCTGCAGGGACCGGAGACACACCTCCCGCCCCCCCGCTACGCTGATGTCCCGGCTTGGTTTCACCATCCGAAACATGCATAGGGACTAGAGTGCGTCGTCCTGGTCGATGCGACTCCGGTCCATCAGCGGCGTGCCGGGCCGCGGATCCAGGAAATTCACGGGAATGGACTCCACGGCGAGTTCGCGCAGGGCAAACGCCAGCTCGACCCGGTCCTCCAGCGTCTCTCCCATCCCCATGATGCCGCCGCAGCAAGCCTCCATGCCGGCTTCCCTGGCGTGGCGAATGGTTTGAACACGGTCCTCCCAGGTATGTGTCTGGCAAATCTCCGGATAAAAGCGTCCCGATGATTCGAGATTGTGATTGAAACGGTCGATTCCCGCCTCTTTCAACTGCCGGGCCTGGTCACGGGTCAGGAGCCCCAGGGACGCACAGAGGTGGATATTGATATCGTTCTTGATCCTCCGGGCCGCCTCGCAGATCACGGACAACTCCTCCTCTGAGGGACCTCGCGTCGCGGTAACCATGCAGTATTTAACGGCATCCCGAGCATGAGCCGCGTGTGCGCCCGCCACGAGCTCGTCCACCGACATCATGCCATAGCGATCCACCCCCGAGTAGGCTCCGATCGCCTGACTGCAGAATGCGCAATTCTCCCTGCACATGCCGCTCTTCGCGTTGCAGAGCACATGAAGGTTCACGCCCCTGCCCCAGTGGTGGCGCCGGACCGTGAACGCCGCGGCAAGCGCGGAAGAGAGGCCATCCGGCCCCGCGCTCAACACTGCAAGCGCGTCCGCGCGGGAAACCCCTTCGCGGCCCAAGGCTTTCTTTTCAAGGAGAAACCAGTCCATGCGAATCTTGAAATGGGCGGTGTGAGCGCGTAGTCTCACCCGGCAAACTCAGAGCAACAAACACGAACGCTGGACATCGGTCAATCATGAATCCCGAGACATGGATTCAAAAACAACTCGATCAGGCAAGTCTCGACGGCCTGGAGCGATCCATCCCGGCGGTTTCCAGAGCGGGCGGCGTAGGGCCCGACACCGGCATGCGGGTCCTTGATTTCTCGAGCAACGACTACCTCAATCTGGTACATCACCCCCGTCTTCGGGACGCCGCCCGGGATGCCCTTGAGAAGT
>CAZTAB010000278.1:0-1932 GCA_964611475.1 uncultured Verrucomicrobiota bacterium
ACCTCTCCAGCCCGTCTTTCTCTTTCCACCGCGCGTGCCTCCGAACTCCCTCGCCTCCAATATTATTGACTCCGTCCCAGGGCCTGATTGCGGCAACCTTCCCCCGGCGGGTTCTTGCCTGAGCGACCCTACCAGAACCGACCCGCTCGCGAGAAGCAGAGAGAAAGCCGTTCTCGCCGCGGCCCGGGGTCCCCCTGGACGGGGCATTCGTGTCCAGTCTGGAGTCGGGTTGACGCATCCGGCGCGGCGCGGAATAAGTCGCCGCAAGCAACCATGCCGTTTTGTTTCCAGCCGCGCCGAGGAACATGCAAGGGGCGGTGAAACCATGGATCGGTTTCTCGAGGACGTCACCCGGGTCATGGCAGGACGGCACGCAGCATTCACCGAAGGCGAATTTTCTCCGCGCCCCCCGGTGCCCGGGCCAGGCATCAATTGACACAGGAACCGCCATTGGGACCGTCAGGGTCCGGAGCCCCGGAGGTCTTCCCCACGCCACCCGGGCAGCTTTCTCTGTGGACAAGGCATTCCTGAATGACGGGGCCAAGCCGGCAACGCAAACATCCAATATTCCGAGTCGACAATGTCGTCCTGGCCCGGGATCCAGCGGAATTGCCCGCCTCCTGGCGTATTGTTCTCTTGAATTCGGTGCGCCGAATGCTTTACGAAGCATAGCCATGAGATTCCACAAGTATCACGCTCTGGGAAACGACTACCTGATTCTCGATCCCAAGGACGGCGACCTGCCTGCGCCAACGGCCATCGAGCTGATTTGCCACCGCAATTTCGGCCTGGGATCCGACGGGATCCTCTACGGGCCGCTTCCGGAAAACGAAGCCGACTTTGGCCTGCAAATCTGGAACCCCGACGGCAGCGAGGCGGAGAAAAGCGGAAACGGGCTTCGAATTTTTACGCGGTACCTGCTCGATTCGAACCGCATCACCCATGATCCCTTTACGATCATGACAGCGGGCGGGGAAGTGACCAGCCGGGTGCACCCCGACAACGAAACCATCGAGGTCGAGATGGGGCGCGTCAGTTTCGACAGTGCGGCGATTCCTGTCGCCGGGCCGGAGCGCGAAGTGCTGGACGAGGAGTTGCTCGCCGCGGGCACCCCGTACCGCTACTACGCCGCGACCATCGGCAATCCGCACGTGGTGCTGCCCATGGCCTCCCATTCACCGGAGCTGGCCTGCGAGATCGGTCCGGTCATCGAGAACATGACCCACATCTTTCCCAACCGGACCAACGTCCAGCTCCTGCAAGTCGAAGATCGCAACAACATTCGCATCGAAATCTGGGAACGGGGCGCGGGATACACCCTGGCCTCCGGCAGTTCGAGCAGCGCCGCCGCGGCGGTGGCGCACAAAATGGGCGCCTGTGACGGGGACATCATGGTGCATTGCCCAGGCGGGGACATCGGAATCCGGATCGATCAGGAATTTCACGTGAACATGACCGGACCGGCTACCCGGGTCGGCACGTACGAAATGGACGACCAGGTCATATCCCAGGACGTGCCGATTCGCTGACCGGGCGACAACCAGCAACGAAAGGCCGACGATGAATGCATTTGTTCGAAAGTCGAACGGGGTGGACCGCGAGGAAGTGCGCGCCGGCTCCGGCACCACGCGCCAGGTCCTGATCGGGTCGGACGAAGCACCCCATTTCGCGCTCCGGCGATTCATCATGCAGCCGGGGGGAGGCATGCCGAAACACATCAACACCGTGGAGCACGAGCAGTACGTGCTCCAGGGCGCGGCTAAAATCGGAATCGGAAGTGAAACCTTCGAGGTCGAGGCGGGCGATGTTGTTTACATACCCGACGGTGTCCCGCATTGGTATGAGGCCGCGGGCGATGTGCCGTTCGAATTCCTCTGCATGGTCCCCAACCTCCCGGACGAAATCAGCCTGGTGGAATAGCCCGTGGCGAGA
>CAZTAB010000279.1:0-2763 GCA_964611475.1 uncultured Verrucomicrobiota bacterium
CTCGACGGCCGATTCGGAAAATTGAGCACCATCAGCGCGCAGGTCCCCTGGTGGCGGGACGCCGCCTACTACGCCCCTGAACGATGGCAGGGAACCCTGGCGCTGGACGGCGGGGGAGCACTCATGAACCAGAGCATCCACGTGGTCGACACCATGCAGTGGCTTGCCGCCGCCTTCGCGCCGGATCTGGACGGCGGGACAAATCCCGTTGAGGAGGTTTTCGCATATACCGGTCGGCGCGGACACGGGGAGGAGCTCATGGAAGTGGAGGACACCGCGATCGTCTCTCTCCGGTTCCGGAGCGGCGGCTTTGGACAGATCCTTGCCGCGACATCCATGTTCCCCGGATCCAATCGCAGCCTGCTTGTGGCAGGCCGGGACGGCACCGCACAAATGGAGGAGGACCACCTCACTCAATATGCGTTCCGGAACGAGCATGCCGACGATTCCAGTGTGCTTGGGCAGTTTTCCTCCGCAGCGAAACGCGGCGGGGCCTCTGATCCCCTTGCCATCGACCGCACGGGCCACGAGGCAAACATCCGACAGTTCCTCCGCTCGGTGGAAGAAGGCACGCCCAGCGAAATCGACGGCCGGGAGGCCCGAAAGGCCGTTGCGATCGTGGAGGCGGCCTACCGCTCCGCGGAATCTGGATCGCCGGTCACCCTCGCTTGAACCAGGAGGCAAGCGACCGCCCTGGCGGCCATGCTTTCGGCCTGCACCGGATCATGCGGCTCGCTCCGAGCCTTCCCGGGGCGCCGGATCGTCCTCGCGAAGTGATTTTGAGGCCCCATTACCACGGCATTGAGATTTTGGTCCGCGTTTCGCCGGCTTCTTCAGCGCCCCCGAGATGCCGATGTCGACGTCCGGCTACATCCCCAGGTGCCGGGGACGCAGGTCATTCTGAGCGGGAAACTTTTTACGCCACTGCACGACCACGCCATGGTCTATATCCACCTCGAGCAGTCCTTCCTCCGTTCCGGCATCAGCCAGGATCTCACCGTGCGGATCCACCGCAATGGATCGCCCGGGATAGGTAATGTTGGGATCTTCGCCGCAGCGGTTAATACCCACAACATACGCCTGGTTCTCGATCGCCCGCGCACGAAGCAGCGTAATCCAGTGGTCGACCCTTACCGCCGGCCAGTTGGCCATGTCGATGAACAGCTCGGCTCCCTTCTGCACCCCGAGCCGGAAAATCTCGGGGAAACGAAGGTCGTAGCAGATAAACGGGCAGGTCACAAAACCGTTGCAGGGAAACACAACCACCTCATCCCCCGCCTCGTAGCGCTCCGCCTCGCCCCCCGGGGTAAAAGGCTGGATTTTCGAGTAGCGTGCCTGCAGCGAGCCGTCAGGATCAACGGCGATCGCGTCGTTGCGTCCGGGAAGTTTCTCGCCTTTGCGCACCACACCCGCCATGACCCAGGAACTGTGCTGCCGGGCCAGCCCGGTCACGAAGGCCTCGGTTGGGGATGGATCCCCTTCACGAACCTTCTCGACATCCATGGTGAAACCGCAGGGGAACATCTCAGGCAGGACAATCAGGCTGTTCGCGGGCACCGTGATCGATCCGAGCAATGCTTCGACCCGGCGAAAATTCTCTTCCCGGTCCTCCCAGGCCAGATCCAACTGGCATCCGATGATATGCATGGTTTTCCCTACCCTTTCGACGTTCTATCCAAGCAATTCCGTCAAGCCCCCGACCAGCCTGCCAATCCCCTCCTTGGCGGTGTCCCGCCGTAGAGAGCCGTAGGCCACTCGAAGGGAACAGGCGTCCTCCATCCCGAAGGCGGTGCCCGGAATCACCGCGACCTTATGCCGTTCAACAAGCTTTCTCACCAGGTCCACCGGGTGCTCGGGGCTGTCAATCCGAAGCAGGATGTAAAACGCACCCTGAGCCGGCCCCACGTCCACCTTTGAGGACAAGCGTGAAAGCTCCTCCCGCACGATGCGCCGGTTGTCCAAAATCTCCTTCATGTTCCGGGTACAGTAGGGCCTGCCCTCCCCCAGCGCCTGCAGCGCGGCATGCTGGCAGACCACAGGCGGACAAATCAGGATGGTATCCTGGATCTTTCGCACCGGGTCGAGAAGATCTTCAGGGATCACCATGTAGCCCACGCGCCAACTTGCAAACCCGTATGCCTTGGAAAGCGAGTAGAGGGAGATCGTGTGCTCCCCCGCCCCATCGATGGAGCCCGGTGAAAAAACCCGGGCGTCTTCATAGGCGAAGTACTCATACGCCTCGTCACTGATGTGATAGATGTTCCGCCGGCGACACATCTCGTTGACCGCGCGCAGGTCATCCTCCGCGTACACGGCCCCGGAAGGGTTGTTGGGGGAAGTGGTGACAACCGCCCTTGTTTTTTCCGTCACCGCCTCCTCGATCCGCTCCGGCAGGAGTTGGTATTGCTCGTCAGTCGGGACGATGCGAGGAGTGCATCCTGCAATGGTCACAGCCATCTCGTGATTGAAGAAATATGGCACGGGAAGGATCACCTCGTCGCCTGGGTCGGTGACCGCGAGGACGGCATTCATGAAGCCCATATTCGCTCCGGCCGTGACGACAACACGATCCTGCGCCTCGACGTCCATTCCGTTTTCCTGGGCAAGCTTGCGCTGAATCGCGGCAAGAAGACATGGAATCCCCTGGACAAGTTTGTACTTGTGGTTCTCAAGGTCCGCCTGAAACGAACGGATTCCTTCGTAGACACTGTCCGGAGGGCCGTAGTACACGACCCCCTGCCCCAAGGAAATGGTTCCCGGGTT
>CAZTAB010000280.1:0-6682 GCA_964611475.1 uncultured Verrucomicrobiota bacterium
GGAATGCCACGGGGATCCGGGCCAAGGTGAAGGTGGTCAAAAACAAGATGGCACCTCCGTTTGTAGTGGGCGAGTTCGACATCAACTATTCCGAGGGGATTTCCTGGACTGGCTCGATCATCGACGCTGCAATCCAGTATGGCCTCATCGACAAGCGGGGATCATGGCTCTCGTTCGACAGCCAGCAGCTTGGCCAGGGACGGGATGCAGCCTGCCAGTTGCTGAAGGAGGATGCGGGGTTGCAGAAAAAGCTGCTTGATGCCGTCACGGAAAAGGCGCACGAGGCAGTTCAAGCCTGACCGCGGCCGGGGTACGTATTTTGCGCGACGCCCGGCCGGTGCCGGCTCGGCGTCGCGTTTTTTATTTTTGAATCCGAGTTGACAAAATGACCATGACATCCAGTGAAATCAGAAAGTCCTTCCTGGATTTTTTTCGGGAGAAGGACCACCAGATTGTGCCCAGCTCACCGGTAGTCTTGCCCGCGGATCCCACGCTGTTGTTTGCCAATGCGGGCATGAACCAGTTCAAGGAAATTTTCCTGGGGGTACGCGAGAGCGCCTACAAGCGCGTTGCAGATACGCAGAAATGCATTCGGGTCAGCGGCAAGCAGAACGATCTCGAGGAAGTCGGCTTTGACACCTACCACCACACCTTCTTTGAGATGCTCGGCAACTGGTCCTTTGGTGACTACTACAAGAGGGAGGCTATCGAGTGGGCCTGGGAGCTGTTCACGGAGGTGTATGAACTGCCGAAGGAACGGCTCTGGGCCACTGTCTACAGAGACGACGCCGAAGCGGAATCGCTCTGGAAGGACGTGACCGACATTAATCCGGCCCAGGTCCTGCGGTTCGATGAAAAGGATAACTTCTGGGAAATGGGGGAAACCGGCCCCTGTGGCCCCTGCTCGGAAATCCACATCGACCTGACTGAGGATGGGGCGGACGCATCGTTGGTCAACGCAAATTCACCGGAGGTGATCGAGCTCTGGAATCTTGTGTTCATCCAGTTCAACCGGCGGTCGGACGGCGAGCTGGAGGAATTGCCCGATAAGCATGTGGACACCGGCATGGGATTCGAACGACTCGCCGCCGTGCTCCAGGGCAGGAAGTCAAACTATGATACCGATGTCTTCCAGCCCCTCATCTCGCACCTCGAGAAGATGAGCGGCCGGTTCTACACGGGAGAGGACGCCGTGGCGATGCGGGTCATCGCGGATCACATTCGGATGATCTCCTTCGCGGTCGCGGACGGGGTTTTGCCTTCCAACGACGGACGGGGATACGTGCTCCGAAGGATTCTCCGGCGGGCCGTTCGATTCGGCCGTAATCTGGGGTTTGAGCGCCCCTTCATGGGAGACCTGTTTCCCGTGGTGGAGGATACGCTGGCAGGGACGTTCCCCGAGCTTTCCGAGCACCGGGACAACATCCTCCGCGCGTTTCAATCGGAGGAGGAGAGTTTTGCGTCGACGCTGGAGCGTGGCATTACGCTGTTCGAGGAGGCGGTTGGCGAGGTCAGCGAGCAGGGACGAACCATTTTCCCCGGAGACGACGCATTTAAGCTCTACGACACCTACGGTTTTCCCATGGATCTTACCCGGCTGATGGCGTCGGAGCGGGGCCTTGGGCTGGACGAGGAACGGTTCGAGTTCCTCATGGCGGAACAGCGCGACCGTGCCCGGGGCACCCGGAAAAACGAACTGCTCGCGGCCGAAACGGATCTGATTTCCGAGCTGGTGAATCGGGGCGTGAAATCAGAGTTTTGTGGCTATCATGAAGTCTCGACGGAGACCGAGGTGCTTGAAATTCTCGCCGCCGGCGATTCTGTCAAATCCCTGTCGGAAGGAGAGGAGGGCGTGCTCCTTCTCCGCCGGACGCCCTTCTATGCCGAGGCCGGGGGCCAGATCGGGGATGAAGGTCTTATTTCCGGTCCGAATGGTGGCTTTGAAGTGTGGGATACGCAGCGCCCCGGGGAGGGCCTGATTCTTCACATCGGGAAAGTGAGCACGGGATTCGTATCCCGGGGCGATGTGGTGACGACCGAGGTCAATCGCCTGCGCCGTAAGAGGCTTGAACGACATCACTCCGCCACCCACCTCCTGAACGCCGCGCTGCGAGAGGTGGTGGATGGCCAGATCAAGCAGGCAGGCTCGCTCGTCGCCCCGGACCGGCTGCGTTTTGATTTCACGTACTTTGAGCAGGTGAATCCGGGGCAACTCGCCGAAATGGAACGGCGGGTCAACGAGTGGATTATTCGCAACGATCCCGCAACGACCTTCGAGATCCCCCTCAAGGATGTTCCCGGGTCGGGGATCATTGCAGTGTTCGACGAAAAATACGGAGACCTTGTCCGTGTGGTGGACATCGGGGGCTACAGCAAGGAACTGTGCGGCGGGACGCATGTCGCCGCGATCGGCGAAATCGGTTGTTTTCGCATTGTGGGCGAGTCTTCGGCCGCGGCGGGAATTCGTCGCATCGAGGCGGTGTGTGGCGAAGCGGCATTCGAGATGAATCGCAGGGAGCATGAACTCGTTCAGCAGTTGTCCAAGCAGTTCAGCGTGCCTCCAGATGAACTGTCGGGTCGGATCGCCTCTGTTCTCGAGCAGAATAAATCGGTCGAGAGGATTTTGAAAAAGCAAACACAGGCCGCGGCAGCGGATCTTGCGGCTGATCTCGCCGGCCAGATCCGGGATGTCGAGGGCGTTCCGCTGGTGACCGCGGTGGTCGGCGAATTGTCGATGGATGCGCTCCGAAAAGTGATGGACGGGATTCGGGGCCGCGTGGCTTCCGGTGTCATCGTGCTGGGGAGCAAGTCAGATGGGAAAGCCTGCTTTGTTGCCTCTGTATCAGATGATTGCATCGAAAAGAAGTTGCACGCGGGCAACCTGATCCGTTCAGTGGCCAAAGTGGCCGGCGGGGGCGGCGGGGGACAGCCTGGCAAGGCCCAGGCTGGCGGGCGCGATGGCGATAAGGTCGAGCAGGCGATCGGGACCGTCGAAGGTATTGTGCGGGAGATGGTGGCCAAATAGGGCGGCCGGAACGCCGAACATCGGTACTTCGCTGGTCTTGTCTCACATTCTCCAACATTCAACGTTGAATGTTGACGCTTCCGGTTGTACAGACCAGAAACTAGCTGATGATCGGTGGACCATCCTGAAAGCCGTGAACCGTGAAGCACAGCGCAACCTCCGGAAAGTCCGGGTTCTTTTAAATCCGAGATCGGGAGTAAGCCGCTCTTTCGGGGAAATTCAGGAGGTTTTCGAGCGCTATTGGGACCACCCCGGGATCGACCTCACGTTCCAGTTCAGCAAGAACTTCGAGGACGGGCAGGCAAAGGCCCGCAGGGCGGTTGCCGAGGGTGTCGATACCATGCTGGTTGTCGGTGGCGACGGCATGGTGAACTCGATCGGCAGCGTGCTGATAGGAACGGATGTTGCGCTCGGCGTGGTGCCGACGGGAAGCGGCAACGGATTCGCGCGCCATTTCGACATACCGTTGATTCCCCAGAAGGCGGTTCAGGCGCTCGCCGATGCCCACCGCCGGCGAATCGATGTTGGTTTGGCCAACAGCCGGCCGTTTTTCGTGACCTGCAGCATGGCATGGGATGCTGCGATTGTCCGAACCTTCGAAAAGTCGCCGGTGCGGGGGGTGCTGCCCTACGTGCTGGCAGGTGCCTACGAGTTGATCGCCTATGAGCCCCAGTCATTCAGGGTGAAACTGGACGGGGGCGGCCCGATCGATTTCAAGGAACCGATGGTTTTTACGGTTGCGAATTTGACACAGTTCGGCGGCGGCGCGCGGATCGCGCCGACCGCCTGCCCGGATGACGGGGACCTCGAACTAGTGGTGGTCGCGCGCAGGGACGCGCCGTGGCTGGTCCGCGATCTTCCCAAATTGTGGGACGGGCGCGTGGACCAACTGGACCGGGTAACCACGACTCGGTTCTCCACGCTGCACGTAGAGCGAGAGAATGCCGCTGCGATCCAGGTCGACGGGGAGTTGATTGAATCGCAGGCGGATGTTACCATCACGGTAGAGCCGCGATCACTTACAGTGCTCGTGCCGATAGACCCGGATGTCTGACACATGGCCTTGAAAACCGCCACGATCCGAAACGAGGCTGGCATCCATTGCCGCCCGTCCGCGGTGATCGTGAAAGTGGTGGAAGGGTACAAGGGTCGGGTCCATGTCACGGCGGAGGAAGGGGCGGCGGATCTTCGATCCATGATGAGCATTCTGAGTCTGGGCCTCCGGCAGGGGGCCGAGATCGCCATTGAAGTCATTGGTCCCGAAGATGAGTCCGTCTGCAGTGAACTTGTTGAACTCTTCGAAAAGGAGTTCGATTTTCCTCCCCACGGATCATGATGGGCGATTCAACAAAAGCGATCCTTGATCCCAATGAGCCTCCGATGGTTGTGGGCACGGTCAGTACCGCGGCCAAGCTGCGGGAACTCTCAGCTGGCGGGACGGTCGACGCGGATATCGTGGAGCTTCGGATGGATCTGTTCGGGTACGAGGAACTCGACTGGGAGAACGCGTTGTGCGCTCTCGACAAACGGGGCGTTCGGTTGTTGTTGACCTTGCGGCACAAGGACGAGGGTGGCAAGTGGGATGGGTCCCCGGTTGAACGCATGGAGCTTCTCCGGCCTGTTCTTCCCTTCGCCTACGCCGTGGACGTTGAAATCGGCACCGGGGGGCTGGGGCCGATGCAGGATGCCGCGGAGGAAAGCGATACCTGCCTGATCGGCTCTTTCCATGATTTCGAGAAGACGCCCGCGATCGATGTCTTGAGCATGGTGGTGGAGATGGGTGTCACGAGCGGCGCGGACTTGGTAAAGATTGCGACATGGACCGAGGAGCCGTCCGATGTCAATATTTTGACCGGGCTCCTCGAGAAGCATGCCATGCCCCTGTGCGTTCTCGGCATGGGTACGCTCGGTCCAGCCACCCGCGTGGAATTTCCCGGCCTCGGATCGCGTCTCACCTATGGCTACCTCGATGAGTCCGCTGCTCCGGGCCAGATCTACGCAGGGGATTTGCTCGCAAGGCTCCGGGATCCGTAGCCCGGGGAACGTTAACGCCATCCCATCTGCTCCTCGGCGCGATCCCGCGGTTTGACCTGTGTCGTTTTGGGGCGCGCCCCGAGATCCATTCGCGTCTAGTGATGACCCGGCTCAAGTCCGCTTCGTCGGGGTATCGCACCGCCAGGATGGACGGTGTGTTCATCCGAGATGATACACTCGGTCCGCATTTTTCACGTAGAGCTTGCGGACTTCGTCCTCGCTGCAACCCTCCAGCGCATGGTCCAGCGCGTCAATCCACTGGGGATACTCGGCGGCCAGTGTCATTACAAACCAATCGCCGCCGTGGACGACGCGATCGAATCCGAAACATTCGATGACGTGGAGGATGTACGGTTTGAGGTCATCCCGTGTCCAGTTCCCATGATCCGCCTCCGTCACCATGCCGGATATTTTACAGGTCACATTTTCGCGCTCAGACAGCGCCTGGATGTCAGATTTCCACGGTTCGAATTTCTGGTTCCTGATGTCGGGTTTCCCGATATGGTCCAGGACGAAACGAACATCGGGACAGGCGTCTACCAGTTTCGTGATATTGGAAACCTGCGGATGATGGATGCAAAGGTCGCACAGGAGATTGTACTTCGGAAGGAGCCGGACGCCATCAATGAACTCCGGGCGGATGGCGAAGTCGATATCCAGTTCCTGCGTTACCCGGCGAACGGACTTGACCAGCGGGTTTTTCGCGTGCGTCTCCAGGACGCCTTCAACGGTGTCCCGGTTCTCAAACTTCACGCCGGCGATGATCCCTTGAATTCGGGGGTCCTTTTGCGCGAGCTCAGTCACCCATTCGACTTCACGGTGAACCTCGTGGTCGTCACAGCAGACTTCCATGAAAACGATTTTCTCGATCTGAACCTGATCCGTCGCCTGGTTGAAGTCGTCGAGCAGCCAGGGCCGTTTGAAGTTTGGCGCGTCGTCCAGCCAACTGTACTGAATCTCGTGGGGGTTGAGCAGGTGAACGTGTGAATCGGTAATCGGGAAGTTCGGCATTGTTTGGCTCCTTACTCCGTGTGAATTTCGCTGTCCCTGTAACGCTGATTCCATGCCGCCCAGCTGTTGACATCGTTTGGGTTTGAGCGGCTTCGGGCAAGAAATCCGGGAATGTATTCGCCGCCCCGGGCGAATTCAATGCCCGGAGCGTGGTAGCGGAGATCGATGCTCCAGCGGGTGTGGTCGCTGGAATTCGGCAACGAACGATGGAGGGTCAGGTTTCCGAATATGAGGACGTCCCCGACATCCATTTCGCAACTCATGGGCGTCCCGCGTGTCTCCGGGTCCTCAATCGGCTTGTACGCCTGGTGGTCGGGGTCGATTTCCGCGTCGACGTAACCCCAGTCGTGGCTTTGAGGTATAACCTGCATGCAGCCATTTTCTTCGCGTGCATCCACCAGCGGAATCCACACGGTGACAATTCGTTCCGCCGCGGAGTCTTGGCCAAAATAGTGGCTGTCCTGGTGCCAGAGCACTGTGGTTCGCTTGTCCTGCGGGACCTTCGGACGTAGCGCAATTAACCCGGTCGCAATGATCTCCGGCCCTATGAGATTCTCAAGCGCGTCGAGCACCCTTGAGTGCCTCATGATCTCGAAGAGTTCCTCCGAGATT
>CAZTAB010000281.1:0-2352 GCA_964611475.1 uncultured Verrucomicrobiota bacterium
GCGCGACCACCGCACGCGAGGCCTCGGCCCATCTCGACGCCGTCTACCCGTCCATCGAACTGCCCGACCTTTCCATCGACGCCTCGACACCCCTCTCCGCGCCGATGATCGCTGCATGCAACACCGGGGCGAGGGCGGGGATTTTGGGGACGGCGATCCCACTGGAAAATTCCGACGAGTGGTTTGAGCGGCTGGGGAAGGTCCACGTTGCACTGGAAGCATCCCGTTCCGGCCCATCGATGGAAGGAGTCTCCGCTCAACTCATGGGCCACCCCTGCAATGTCGTGCTCTGGATACGCGACGCCGTGGCCGCGCGCGGAGAAAGGCTTCGGCAAGGGCATTTGCTTTCCCTTGGGAGCATGACCGCCATGCGCCCGGCCGTGCCCGGCAGCACGGTGCGCGCGACCTATTCCGGCCTGGATCCGGCGGGGGACACCGTCGTGGAATTCACGTTTACAGACAATTGAACCGGCCATCACCCGGAGCAGGACGCCCCTGACCCCGCGCCACTCTTGTTTCTTCCCGCGGGTTCATCCAAAATGGTGAGAGTCCGAAATCGGGGTGTTGCCAACCCGGAGATTGGCCACGTACTCATCGTCACGAAACGAGGAAACAGGGAGCAGGCATGGAAGGCCTGCGGTTCAGGATCCGGATGAGCGGCGCAGGAATATCAATCGCCCGGAAACAGTTGGAGTCCGCTCTCCGGCCCCATCTGCCGGAGCCCGACGCGCCGGTTTCCATCGCCCCCGTCCCCACCGGAAAGTTCAACGAATCCTTCTACGTACGATCATCGGGCGTGGATTGGGTGGTCCGGGTGGCGCCAGCGGACGAGTCGGTTTTCGTCTTTTACGAGCGCGACATGATGCTGCAGGAACCGGAAATACATCGCAAGCTGCTCTCCAGCACCTCGGTTCCCGTTGCGCCGGTGGTTGCCCTCGACACGAGCCGAGCCACCATCGACAGGAACTTCCTGGTGCTCGAGAGGCTGCCGGGCACCCCCATGTCCGAGATCCATCGTGGCGGAACGGATGTTCTGCAGGACGTCGGTGCGGCCCTTGCGGAAACACACCGCATTACGGCAGACACCTATGGATACATCGGCGAACATCGCCCCATGCCCGGACACCCCACGTGGCAGGACGCGTTCGTCGACATGTGGGACCGGCTGCTGGGGGATGTCGAAGCCTCAGGGCACTACAGCGCAGAGGAGGGCGCGACATTCCGGCGTCTACTGGACCGGAACATCGACCGGTTTGACCGGATGGTGCCATCCTCGCTCCTCCACATGGACGTATGGGCCCAGAACATCCTCGTGGGCGACCGGGGAGAACTGACGGGGCTCCTGGACTGGGACCGCGCGGTCTGGGGCGACCCGGAAATCGAATTTGCCGTGCTGGACTACTGCGGAATGTCGCGCCCCTCCTTTTGGGACGGGTATGGCATGGCTCGGGACGAGTCCCCCGATGCAGGGGTCCGGCAAACCTTCTATTTACTTTACGAAATGCAAAAATATATTGTGATCGAAGAGGGACGCAGGAAGAATTCGGGCGCGGCGCGGTCTTATAAGGAGCAGGTACTTCAAGTCGCCGAACAATTGCCGTGAGGTGCTTTCATGACGGACGAATTGCCACCAGACGCCCCCCGGGGCGAATCCCGAGCTGAGCGGCGTGCCCGAGCAGCGGCAGATTCACTTCGAACCTTCGTTCGGGACCTTGCTCAATCCAGTTTCGCGGACGACTCGCTTCCCGACAGTGCCGTAGGGCTGTCCATCCGCGTCCAGTTGGACCCTTCCGACAACTGGGCGGTTTGCTTTGATCCCCCGCTGCGGGAGCAGGTGTTCGGGCAGATCGCGGACATGACGGCCGATCGCGATGCCTACACAGAGGGACGCGCCTATTGCTTTCGGTGCCAGACGGCTCAGTGCGAGCACGCGACGCCCCCGTCGCCCCTGCATGTGTTCTCGGGGTACGGACAGACAGGAACCCCCACCTGGCAGGAATTTGCCCAGGTGCTGCTGGACGAACGGGACGAACGAGCTTCCGACCTGTATGCGAAACCGCCCCGGGTCGTGGTACGAACACAAAAGGGCAGCCTGCTGAAGGCCGACGAGCTGAGTTCATTTGGCCGCGCGTCAAAAACCTATTCTCTGCTTGGGCAGGTCATTGCGGGATATTTTTGCCCCAAAGTTCCGGAGGACCCGGGAAACGGGGACCGGCGCTTCGCTGTGTCCTTCCAGTTCGTGGAGATCCGCACCAGCCGGGGACGAGCAGGTCTTCGCGGCAATCCGGTGGTTCAGCTGGCCGAGAACACGACGCTTTCCGATCTTTTCGCCTCGGGCTGGGGTGGCTGGGT